>CAHJXF010000423.1 GCA_903644065.1 Betaproteobacteria bacterium | reverse complement strand
CCGCCGCGATCGGATCGCGCCAGTTGCGCTTGCCGGGCGCGGCCACGACCATGTCGCGCCACGGGGTGCCGGCCGCACGGCGTGCGACCAGCCACTCGGCCGCCACCGCCGCCTCGTCCTTGGCGTTGCGACAGGGCTGCACCAGCCGCTCCACGTCGTCGGGGAACGTCAAGGCGGTCGCACCGGCCGCTGCGATGCCGTCCGTTCGGGGCGTCAGCATGGCCGGCTGCCGGTCGGAAGACGTCGCGTACGGAACAGCGAGTGAAGAGTCATGGCGGGACCGTCGAAGTGATCGGCGAGTATGGTCATCGCCGCCGCCGTCCGCCGTCGGCCAACCGCCGAATTCGCGTCGGCGGCGGTCGCCGCACCGGCCGTCAGCGCGACAGACGTTCGGTCAGCGCGGTGTCGCGCGAATAGGACATCCGCAGCACGTGCGTCGCTCGGGTCATGCCGACGTACAGCAGGCGAACGGCATCGTCCGGCCGTGCCGCGCGTGTCGGCAGGTCCCCGAGACCGACGATGCTCACCGCCGGGAACTCCAGGCCTTTCGACGAATGCAACGTGGAGACGCAGACGCAGTCCCGTTCGGGCTCGCTCACGATCCGGCGGCGCGACGCCAGCGATCGACAGGGGATCTCGTCGTCCGCGAGCGTCTTCTCGAGTCGCGCCAGCCAGTCGTGCGTCGGTGCGAGCAGCGCGATCTCCGACCAGCGGTGGCCCAGGCGATGACGCTCGCGACACCAGGCCGCCGCGGCGTGGACTTCGTCGGCCGTGCTCATCCTGCGGTCGACGACCGGATCGTTTCCGCGATGCCCGCAGGATTCGGCGACCAGCGTCGCCGGGCCCGATCCGTCGTCGTCGAACGGCTCGGCCAGCACTTCGGCGGCGAAGCGCCAGGCGAAGCGAAGGATCTCCGCGGTGTTCCGGTAGTTCAGCTTCAGCACGGTGGTCCGTCCGATCGCCTGGATGCCCAGCTTCGACCAGACCGGCTGCCGGCGATCGCCGTAGATCGCCTGGGCGTTGTCGTACAACACCAGCAGCGATTGCGTGTCGGGATCGACCATGCGGGCGGCGAGTCGCAACCACTCGTCCTCGTCGTGCGCTTCGTCGATCAGGATCGCTTCGTACTGGCCGGCCGGCACGTGACCGCGTTCGACCGCCGCGATCAGGCAGCGGACGAGTTCCCGGTTGAACGCGTCGCTGCCCTTGAACGTCGCCTCGCACGGCAGCGCCTGGTCGTACCGGACCAGCTGCGCGCGACACCATTTGTGGAAGTTGACGACCTGCACCCTGGCCTCGATGCCGCGCGATCGCATCTCGTCTGCGAGTCGCGCCGCGAGGGACCGGTTGTAGCAGAGCACGAGGATGGGACGGGTCGCGACGCGGGCCAGCTGCTCCGCTCGGAACACGAGCAGCATCGTTTTCCCGGACCCAGCGACGCCCCGGACGACGCGATGCCCGGCACCCGGATTGCGGGCCGTCTGCTCCTGCTGCAGGTCCATCACGCGCAACACGCGCTCGTCCGCGTCTTCCGGCGCGTCGTCGAACAGCGCGGCCTGTCGATCGTCGCGAACGACGATCTCGGGAAACACGAGCCCGCGGATCAGGTCGATCTGCGGCAGCGACAGCAACGGCCCGAACCGCCGCGAACCCATCCGCCAGATGCGAGCGCGAAAGGCTTCGGCGTCGACCGATTCGGTCATCTCGTCGCGGCAGACGATGCGGGTCGCATCGATGACCTGCGCGAGGTCGGTCGCGTCGAACTGCGTGCGCGTCACGTTGGGCAGGACGGCGCCCCAGCCGAACGGAACCGCCAGCCGTCCGGCGAACGCGGTGCCCGGTCCGCCGACCAGCGACGGTTCGCTCTCGAGCAATCGCTTGACGGCGAACAGGTACCGGCGCGCCTGCTCGAGCGGATGTTCGAAGACCACCGTCCCGCGGTCGGTGCGGTATTCGACATGCGTCTTCGTCGCACTGACGATCTGCTCGAGGCGCCAGTCCTTGACCTCGAGGACGAGCAGTCCGTGGTCCGGATGCAGCAGCAGGAAGTCGGGGTAGCGTCCGCGCGGGCCGACCGGCACGTTGTGCCAGACATAGGCGTTGTCCTCGAGCTTGTCGGCGAGCCGTTCGGCGAGGCGCGCCTCGCCGCGGCTGTCGAAGCGGGCGTGACCGAGTCGGGGGATGAGGTGGGCCATGGCATCGGGAGACGAATGCTTCCTGCTTCGGCCGCTCGTGCGCGAACTGAAGCCCGCCGGCGTTCGCTCGCACCGACGTCGGACGGCGAGCGATGGTCGCCGCGCCTGCAGAGACGCTTTTTACGCCGACCCTCATCGCGTCGCCGACGGCAACAATCGTCGAGCACGTTACGATGCTCGCCGACAGCATTCAGGAGGCAGGCAGATGGCGTTGCTGATTGGCGTACCGAAGGAGACCGCCGCGCGCGAGAAGCGGGTGGCCACCGTGCCCGACGTGGTCGAGAAACTCGTCAAGCTGGGCTTCTCCGTGGCGGTCGAGAGCGGTGCCGGCGACGCGGCGAACTTCGCGGACGAGCTCTATCGGGCCGCGGGTGCCGCGGTCGTGCCGTCCGCAGCCGAGATCTGGTCGAAGTCCGACATCGTCTTCAAGGTCCGGGCGCCGAACGCCGACGAAGTCGCGATGTTGCGCGAGGGCGCGACGCTGGTCGGCTTCGTCTGGCCGGCGCAGAACCCGGAACTGATGCGGCAGCTGGCCGCGCGGCGCGCCACCGTGCTGGCCATCGATGCCTTGCCGCGCCAGCTCTCGCGGGCGCAGAAGATGGACGCGCTGACCTCGATGGCCGGCATCACCGGCTATCGCGCCGTCGTCGAGGCCGCCAACGTCTTCGGTCGCTTCTTCAACGGCCAGATCACGGCTGCGGGCAAGATCCCGCCGGCCCGCGTCTTCGTCGCGGGCGCCGGCGTGGCCGGTCTCGCCGCGGTCGGCACCGCGGCCAGCCTCGG
>CAHJXF010000422.1 GCA_903644065.1 Betaproteobacteria bacterium | reverse complement strand
GCCGCCGCGCCGCCGCGCCGCCGCGCCGCCGCGCTACAGCTTGCGCGGATCGAAGCCGGTCTCGCGGTAGATCGACTGCACCAGCTGCTTGCCGATGCGGTCCGTCATCTCGTCGTGGACCTTGACGAAGGCCTTCTTCCACGCCCTCTTCTCGTCGGCGGTCAGCACGATGATCTCGGTCCGGCCCGACGCGCGGATGGCGGCCAGGCCGTCGTCGTTCTCCTTTTTCGCCGACGCGTTGAAGTAGCTCGACGCGTCCTTCATCGCGCCCTCCAGCAACGCCCCCACGTCGCCCGGCAACGCGGCCCAGAACCTGGCGTTCACGATATCGCGTAGCCGTGATAGCCGTGGTCGGAAAGCGTCAGGTACTTCTGCACCTCGTAGAGCTTCGACGGGTAGATCACGTCGGTGGGGTTCTCCTGCCCGTCCACCACGCCGGTCTGCATCGCCTGGTAGGGCTCGGAGAACGCCATCACCTGCGGGATCGCATCCACCGCGCGCATCTGCGCCTCGATCACCTTCGACGAATGGATGCGCAGCTCTGTCCCTTGAAGTCGGCCGGCGTGCGGAGCGCCCGGTTGCTGGTCATCTCCTTGAAGCCGTTGTCCCATTACGCCAGGCCGTGGATGCCCTCCCGCGACCCGCTGCGACTCGCCGTGACCGCTGTTTCGAGGCGTACCGACGCCGGCGCTGGCGATTGTCGAGCGGAATGCGCGGCGCGGCGCAGACCGGCTCTGTGATCGAAGTCGGGATCGGGTACCTTGCGCGCCCCGCATCCTCCTCGACCCGCATGCACCGCATCGATCCCCATGTCCCCAGCCGCGGCCGGCCCGCTTTCCCCGCTTTCCCCGCTTTACCCGCTTTACCCGCTTTACCCGCTTCGCCCGCTTCGCCCGCTCCGCCCGCTTGCCCCGGTCCGCGCTGGTTGCGCGTGAGCCGCACCGCCCTGGCCTGCCTGTCGCTCGCGACGGCAGCGCCGGCTTTCGCGCAGCAGGGCGCGCCGATCCGGCTCGCCCTGATCGAAAGCCTGAGCGGCCCGTTCGCCAACGCCGGCAACGCCGTGCGGCGCAACCTGCTGTGGGCCGTCGAACGCGTCAACGCCCGCGGCGGCGTGCGGCTCGGCGACGGGTCGCATCCGTTGCAGCTCGACCTTCACGACAGCCAGGGACAGACCGACGAGGCGTTGGCCCAATTGCGCGCCGCCGTCGACGACGGCGCCGGCATCGTGCTGCAGGGCAACTCGTCGGCCGTCGCCGCCGCGCTGATCGCGGCCATCGACCGCCACAACGAACGGGAGCCGGCGCGTCGGGTGGTCTTCCTCAACTATTCGGCGGTGGACCCGGCGCTGACCAACGAGCGCTGCAGCTTCTGGCACTTCCGCTTCGACGCGCACGCCGACATGCGCGTCACCGCGCTGATGCAGGCGATCCGCGAAGACGCGACGCTTCGGCGCGTGTACCTGATCGGCCAGGACTACAGCTTCGGCCAAGCCGTGCAGCGCGAGACGCGACGGCAACTCGGCGAGGCCCGGCCCGACGTTGAGGTGGTCGGCGACGAGCTGCATCCGCTCGGCCGCGTGAAGGACTTCGCGCCCTATGCGGCGAAGATCGTCGCCAGCGGTGCGCAGGCCGTCGTCACCGGCAACTGGGGCAACGACCTGACGCTGCTGGTGAAGGCGCTGCACGATGCGGGCTTCGCCGGTCGGCTCTACACGTTCTACGGCAACGCCCTCGGCGCGCCGGCGGCGATGCGCGAGGCCGGGGTCGTTCGGGTGCTGGCCGTGGCCGACTGGCTGCCCAACGTCCCGACCGCGGCGTCGGCCGCGTTCTACCGCTCGTTCCGCGCGCGCTTCCCGCGACCCGCCGACGACTACGTGCACCTGCGCATGCAGCTGACGATCGAGGCCCTGGTCCAGGCGCTGGAACACGCGGGTCGCGCCGATGCGGTCGCCGTCGCCACGGCGCTCGAAGCGGCGGACGTCACGCTCGCCGGGCAGCGCGGTCGCATGCGGGCGAGCGACCATCAATTCCAGCAACCCCTGGTGATCGGGGTCATGGACCGGCAGGGATCGCCGGGCGTGCCGTTCGACGCGGAAGGCTCGGGCTACGGCTTTCGCGTGATGCGCATGCTCACCGCGGCCGACGCCGAGATGCCGACCACCTGCCGGATGCAGCGGCCGGCGTCCTGACGGGCTGGCGTCGCGCAGAGGCCGCGAGCATCCCGTCGGGGCATCCGCTGGTCAGGCCATCTGCTGGATGCCGGCGATGACCCACGGGTCGTTCGCGGCGCGCGTCGAACGGCGCAGGTGCCAGACCTCGTCGAACGGCACGGCCGGCGCACCGAAGGTTTCGCGCACCGTGCCGGTGTAGCGCAGGCTGGCCACCATCTGCTCGCCTTCGACGACCACCTCGAGCAACTGCGCATCGAGCGTGACCACGTCGGTCTTCTGCGGCACGTCGCCGCGCTCGCGGATCTGCATCGCGAGCTCGGCGAAGACCTCCGGCGTCGTGGTGCCCCGCAGGTCGGCGAGGTCGCCGTCGTCGTTGGCGGCCTGCAGTCGCAGGAACGCGCTCTGCGCCTGACGCACGAAGGGTTCGATCTCGAAGCCGGGCGGCACGTTGACGGTCTGGGCGACGACCGCCTGGGCGCGTGCCGGCGCCGCGTTGGTACCCGTCATCGACGGCTCGCGCTGGAACGAGCCGGCGAAGGTCGGACCGCCGGCCCCGGCGAACTGCATCGACGACCCGGCGCCCACCGGTCGCCGAAGCGAGGCGAACACGCGATAGACGAGATACAGCACGCCGGCGATCAGCAGCAGGTTGATCACGCCGCCCAGGCCGGCGCCGAAGCCGCCCAGGTTTCCGCCGAGCATCGAACCGAGCAGCGCGCCAGCGCCGACCCCCGCGATCACGCCACCCCAGCGGTTCAGGAACCCGGGCCTCGGCTGGACGGACGGCGGCACCGCCGCCGACGGGGCGCGGGCCGGGCTGG
>CAHJXF010000421.1 GCA_903644065.1 Betaproteobacteria bacterium | reverse complement strand
CGCCGCGGGGAGCCCCGCTGCGCTGGCGGTGGGGCCCGCGGCACCGCTCGACGGGTACCTTGGCAGCGGGCCGGCCCGGCGCGTCGTCGTGCTGGTGATCTGCGGTGTGGTCGCCGGTTCGGGCTGGTGGCTGCTCGACCGCCGTCGCCGTCGCGTCGCCATCGCGGACGCAATCGCGGCGGACGATCCGCGGCTGCCGGTGACCACCACGCTCGTCCACGTCGTGCTGCAGGTCGTCACGGTGGCGCTCGGCTCGCCGCTCGGTCGCGAAGTGGCGCCGCGCGAGGCGAGCGCCACGTTCGCGAGCTGGTTCTGCGAACGAGTGGGCCTGACCCGCGACGAGCGTCGGCTCCTGATCGCGTGCGCTGCGGGCGCGGGCCTGGCCGCCGTCTACGACGTTCCGCTGGGCGGCGCGCTGTTCACCCTCGAAGTGCTGCTGTCGACCGTCGACCGCGGCGCGGTCGTGGCGGCGCTCGCCCCCTCGGTCGTCGCCGCCTCGATCCCGTGGGTCGTGCTGGGCGACGCGTCGCAGTACCGGGTGCCCGCCTGGCCGGTCGACGCGTCGCTGATCGCCTGGTCCGTCGTCGTCGGACCGCTGCTCGGCCTCGTGGCAAAAGGCTTTCGCGCGCTCGGTGGGGCGGCCGAGAAGGCGGCTCGGCTGGTGGACCGGCGTGGCGCGCTGCTCGCGCTCGCGGTGTTCGCCGCGATCGGGGCGCTGTCCGTTCCGTTGCCGCAGATCCTCGGCAACGGCAGGGTACCGGCCCAACTCGCCTTCGACGGCGCCCTCTTCGCCTCCGCGGCGCTGACGCTCCTCGTCGTGAAGGGGCTGGTCGTGATGGCCGCGTTGCGGGCCGGAGCGCACGGCGGACTGCTGACGCCGGCGCTGTCGTGCGGCGCCCTGCTCGCGGTCGCGCTCGGGGCCGCGTGGTCCGCGTGGTGGCCGGGCCCGGCCCCGGGCGCGTACGCGCTCGTCGGGGCGACGGCGTTCCTGTCCACGTCGATGGCGATGCCGCTGACGGCGATCGTGCTGGTGTTCGAGCTGACGCGGGTGAGCCACGACTTCGTGGTGCCGATCGTCTGCGCGGTCGGCGGATCGGTCGCGACGGGAACGTGGTCGAAACGGGCGCTCGAGCGCCGCCGGCCGGTGCCCTGAGCCGGCACGCGGCGTGGCGAGCTGCCGAGCGGTCCGCCCCGTTCGTCGAAAGCGCGCTGCTTCAGTCGATCCGTCGATCGACGCTTCGATCGACGCTTCGATCGACGCATCGATCGACGCTTGAATCAACGCATCGATCGACGCTTGAATCAACGCATCGATCGACGCTTCAATCGACGCATTGCTCGACGCTTCAATCCACGCTCTCATCGACCCTTCGATCGACTTTTTGCTCGATCGACTTTCCGCGATCGATCGGTCGATGTCCTGTTCGGCGGCTCTTCTTCGTAAACAGGAAGAGAGAGTGGCGATGGGCGCTGCTCGCGCTCCCCCCGTCCTCGATCGCGCATGCAGGCCAACCACTCCCGATTCGCGGATTCCTCCGCCGCCGACCGCGTCGCACGCGACGCAGATCGTGATTTTCCCCGCGCCGCGCGCCCGATGGACGCCGGCGCTGCGCAACGTGCGAGCCGCGGTCGGATCGATGACGCGGTTCGGCGACGCGAGCCGTCGCGCGTCGCCTCGCCGCCCGAACGTGTATCCGCGCCGTCCGCGATCTCAGGCGACGTCGTCCGACGGGACCGCCCGCGACGCCCTTCGCTCGGGCCCGCCCGGCTTGCCGGTGCGCTGCGTTATTCGCTCGCGGGCCTGCGCCACGCGGCGCTCAACGAAGCCGCGTTTCAGCAGGAGCTGATCGGCTTGTCGCTGCTCACGCCGATCGCCCTGTGGCTGCCGCTCGGCGCGCTCGAGCGCGCGTTGCTGATCCTCTCGATGCTGTTCGTGCTGGTGGTCGAGCTGCTCAATTCGGCCGTCGAGGCCACCGTCGATCGCATTTCCGTCGAGCACCATCCGCTGTCGGGCCAGGCGAAGGACCTGGGCAGCGCGGCCGTGCTGGTGGCGCTGGCGATGTCCGGAATCGCATGGCTCGTCGTGGCCGGTCCGATCGTCGCATCGTGGGTCGTCGCGACCGCCCGGGCATTCGCGTGATCGCCGGACCGCTTTCGCGGGGTGCGGTCGCCGCGTGCGTCCACGCGACCGAGCGCGTCGCGAGCGGCGGGCGCGTTCCGATGCAGCGCGAGACACCGCCGGACGCATCTCGCGGCAGCGACACGAGGGATCGCCCCTCGAGTAGCGACGCAGCACCCGTCGCCGTGACGATCGATGGCAGCGCCTACATGAAGTCGGTGCGGCTGGCCCAGGTCGCCCTCACGTTCGTCGTCCTGTACTGGACCGCCAACCAGCTCACCAGCCTGCGCGGCGACGTCGGCCGCGGCGTGTTCGCGTGGGAACGCGCCATCCCGTTCGTCGAGCTCAGCATCCTGCCGTACCTGTCGATCTTCGCGCTGTTCGTGGCGTCGTTCTTCGCCTGCCGCGGCCGCGACGAACTGGAACGGCACTGCGCGCGTCTGCTGCTCGCGTTGTGCGTCTCGATCGTCTGCTACGCGGCGTTCCCGCTCCGCTTCGAACAGCGTCCCGTGCCGAGCGGCGCGCTGAGCGGCCTGTTCCATTGGTTGTGGACCGTGGACCTGCCGTTCAACCGGGCGCCGTCGCTGCACATCAGCGTGCTCGTCATTCTCTGGGCGCGCTTCGCCGTCTGCCTGCCGAAGCGCCACAGGCCGCTGCTGCACACCTGGATGTCGGCCATCGGCGTCTCGGTGCTCACGACCTACCAGCATCACGTCATCGACGTGGCGTCGGGCCTCCTCGTGGGAGCGCTATGCCTGTCGCTCCCGACGCGCTGGTTGCGCCGACTGCAGGGTCGCGACGCGTCCGAGGCGATCCTCGTCACGCCGCCGGCGGAACCGGCGCCCGACCGCGAGCCCGATCGGCGCGGCCCGCGAGCAGCG
>CAHJXF010000420.1 GCA_903644065.1 Betaproteobacteria bacterium | reverse complement strand
CACGCAGACAGCGGTAAAAAAAAGGCCCCAGCTCTTTGTCACATTCGACGAGCACCGGCAGGCGCCGCGCGATGGCCTCGTCCTCGGGCCGCTCGGCGTCCGCGAGCGACGCCACGTCGACCAGGTGCAGCACGACCTGCGCGTGCGCCACGGCCTCCCAGGTGCGTGCGATGCCGATGCGCTCGATCGGGTCGACCGTCCGCGCGGAGCCCGGCTTCGCGTCCCGGGCGTCTGCAGCCTCGACGCTTTCGGGCTGCCCGTCGCGGAGCCGGCCGTCGCCCCTGTCGACGCTTACATCGCCGCTTCCGTCGTCGCTTCCGTCGTCACCCCCGTCGTCACCCCCGTCGTCACCCCCGTCGCCGCTTCCGTCGTCGCTTCCGTCGTCGCTACCTTCGTCACTACCGTCGCCCCCGTCGTCGAGCGCGCGGATGCCCGCCGTGTCGATCACGTGCAGCACGATCGCGCCGAGCCGGATGGTCTGCTCGATGCGGTCGCGCGTGGTGCCGGCGATCGGCGTCACGATCGCCACGTCGCTGCCGGCCAGCGCGTTGAGCAGGCTCGACTTGCCGACGTTGGGCCGGCCCACCAGCACCACGGTCAGTCCCTCGCGCAGCAACGCGCCCTGCTTCGCGCGATCCATCAGCGTCGCGAGCGCTTCGGCCGTCAGCGCCAGCCTGCCGCGCGCGTCGGACTGCTCGAGGAAGTCGATCTCCTCGTCGGGGAAGTCGAGCGTGGCCTCGACCAGCGCACGGAGTTCGGTCAGCGCGCCGACCAGCGCGTGCACCTCGTCGGAGAACGCGCCGGACAGCGACGCCTGCGCGCCCAGCACCGCGGCCTCGCTGCTCGCCTCGATCAGGTCGGCGACGGCCTCGGCCTGCGCCAGGTCGAGCTTGTCGTTGAGATAGGCGCGCTCGGTGAACTCGCCCGGCTCGGCGAGCCGCATTCGCGAGCGATATGTTCCATCGGATACGTCGCCGGCCTCGTCGGCCACGGCCAGGCAGCGCGAGACGACCATCTGCAGCACCATCGGGCCGCCGTGCAACTGCAGTTCCAGCACGTCCTCGGCGGTATACGAATGCGGCGCCGCGAACAGCAGTGCGATGCCGCGATCGATCACCGCGCCATCGGCCGCCCGGACCGCGACCATCGTCGCGTGGCGCGGCGTCAGCGCTACGCTTCGGCCGCACAGCGCGGCGACGAAGCGCGCGACGATCGCCTCTCCGCTCCACGCGCCGAACGACAGCCGCACGACGCCGATGCCGCCGCGACCGGCCGCGGTCGCGATCGCGACGATCGGGTCGTCTCGCGGGCGGCTCACCACGGGCGGCTCACCACGGTCGGCTCACGACGGGCGGCTCACGACGGGCGAAGCGTGACGCCGGATGACGACGAGGCGCTTACGAAGTGCCGGCGACCGGCTCGCGACCCGTCCAGGATCCACCTCGTTCGAGCGAGGCCGACCGGTCAGGCCGGCTTCGCCCGCACCAGCGCGCCGCCCGCGCCGCCCGACTTGCCGCCCCCCAGCATCCGCGTGATCTGCCACTGCTGCAGGATCGACAGCCCGTTGTTGACGACCCAGTAGAGCACCAGGCCGGCCGGGAAGAAGAAGAACGTCACGCCGAACACCAGCGGCATGATCAGCATCATCTTGGCCTGCGTCGGGTCGGGCGGCGCCGGGTTCAGTTTGTACTGGATGAACATCGACGCCATCATGATGACCGGCAGCAGGTAGAACGGGTCCGGCGCGGCCAGGTCGTGGATCCAGCCGAGCCACGGCGCCCCGCGCATCTCTACCGACGCCAGCAGCGTGGAGTACAGCGCGATGAAGAACGGGATCTGGATCACGATCGGCAGGCAGCCGCCCATCGGGTTGATCTTCTCGGTCTTGTACAGCTCCATCGTCGCCTGGTTGAGCTTGCCGCGATCGTCCTTGTGGCGCTCCTGCAGCTCCTTCATGCGCGGCGCCAGGTTCTTCATCCGTGCCATCGACTTGTAGCTCGCCGCCGACAGCGGGAAGAACACGGCCTTGATGCCGATGGTCAGCACGATGATCGACCAGCCCCAGTTGCCGAGCACCGCGTGGATGTGCTCGAGCACCCAGAACATCGGCTTGGCGAGGATGGTGGTCCAGCCGTAGTCGCGCACCAGGTCGAGACCCGGCGCCACCTTCTCCAGCGTCCGTTCGTCGGTGGGCCCGAGGTACAGGTTCGCCTCGTTGGTGAGCGTGGCGCCCGGCGCGATCGTGCCGAGCGGCTCGCGCAGGCCGACGCGAAACAGGTTCGCGTCGAGCTTGTCGGTGTAGTAGTCGCGCGGTCCGGCGCTGGGCAGCCAGGCCGACACGAAGTAGTGCTGCAGCATCGCCACCCAGCCTTCGTCGGCGTGCGCGACGTGCTTGTCCGGGCCCTTGCCTTTCTCGATGTCGCTGAAGCTGACCTTCTGGAACTTCTCGGCCTCGCTGTACACGGCCGGGCCGTAGTAGGTGCTGTAGAAGCGCGAGCCGCCGGCCGGCGTCTTGTCGTCGCGCACCAGCTGCAGGTAGAGCTGCGGCGTCACCGGCTGTTCACCGACGTTGGTGATCGCGTGGCGCACGCCGATCTCGTAGCTGTCGCGATGGAAGGTGTAGGTCTTGACCAGCTTGACGCCGCCGCTCGTGGCCTCGAACGACACGTCGAGCGTGTCCTGGCCGTCGGCGAGCGTGCGCGGGCCGGGCACGGCGGTGAACGGCGTGCGATGGGTTGGCAGCGCCGTGGTGGCTGCGGCGCCCGCGGTGGCGCTGACCAGGCCGGTCTGCGCGACGTAGTAGTAGTCGGGCGTCTGGTTGAGCAGCACGAAGTTCTGCTTCGTGTCGGCGCTGTCGCGATAGGCGAGCAGTTCGACCCGGTCGATCGCCGCCCCCAGCGCGTTCAGGTCGACGGCATAGCGGTCGGTGCGCACCGCGATGCGCTCGCCCTTCGCCGGCGCGGTCGCGCTCGGCACGTCGGAGCCGGGGGTGTTCGCCGCCGGATTGCTCGC
>CAHJXF010000419.1 GCA_903644065.1 Betaproteobacteria bacterium | reverse complement strand
CCCGCCCGTCTCGCCCGGGTAGGCGAAGCCCACGTGCTCGAAGGAGACCGATCCGAGCCGCCCGTCGCGCGGCACCCGGGTCGCGTCCGGCGCGTCGGCGATCGCCGGGACCAGGTCGAGGTACTCGAAGATGCGGGCGAAGAGCGCGCCGGAGGTCTGCAGGTCGAGCGCGACCCGCAGCAGCCCGATGAGGGGGAAGGTGAGGCGCGACTGCACGGTCGTGAACGCGACGATCGTGCCCGCGGTGACGTGCGCGCCGCCGGCGAGCAGGTAGCCCGAGACGAGGTAGACGATCGCCGGGACCACGAGGAAGAAGACCTGCACGAGGGCGAAGAAGCCCTGCCCCGTCATCTCCTGGCGCACCTGCAGCCTGAGCTGCCGCGTGCTCTCGGCCGTGTACCGGTCGGTCTCGCTGGCCTGCCGGGTGAACGCCTTCGCCAGCAGGATGCCCGAGACGCTCAGTGCCTCCTGCGTGATCGCGGTCAGCTCGGCGAGCGACTCCTGCGTCGCCGTGGCGATGCGCGCCCGGCGCTGCCCGACCCGGCGCTGCACCACGATGAGGATCGGCAGCAGCAGCACCGCGATGATCGTCAGCTGCCAGCTCAGCAGCAGCATCGCGATCACCGCGGCCACCACGGTGACCGTGTTGCCGACGATGCTCGAGACCGTGTTCGACACCGTGTTCGAGACGCCGCCGACGTCGTTGGCGAGGCGCGACTGGATCACCCCGGTGCGGGTGCGGGTGAAGAAGCCGAGCTCCATCTGCTGCAGCCGGCCGAAGAGCCGCTCGCGCAGCGACGCCGTCACCCGGTTGCCGATGGTCGCCGTCAGGTAGGTCTGCCAGACGCCGAGCGCCTGCGAGACCACCCAGACGACCAGGATCGCGGTCACGAGCACCGTCAGCACGGGGATGTCGGGCCGGCCGGATCGGGGGAAGAGCCCGTCGTCGAACGCGCGCTGCGTCAGCAGCGGCGGCACGACGGTCAGCGCGGCGGTGATGACGACGAGCGTGATCGTGAGCGACAGCGGCCTGCGGTGCGGCCCGAACAGGCCGAGGATCCGCCGGCCGAGATCCGGCACCTTCGGCGACGACGCGTTGGCCTCGCGCTGGGCGTCGGCGTCGCGCGAGCCGACCCCGCCCCGGTGACCGCCCCGTCCCATCGACATCGTGCTCGAAAGGGTACAAGCCCGGCCGTCGAAGGCGGTGCGGGGCGAGCAGGACGCGGCGCGCGGGCACTCCCGCGGCGCGATGCAAACGCGTACCGAAAACGTTTGCAGAGGTGCTTGTGCCCTTCCCGCCCGATGGCTACCGTGCATGCAGGCGCAGCGCGGCGCCCCCGAACGCGGGTCGAATGGGTGACGCGGCGGTGGCGTGCGAGCGCGGTCCCTGCTGCACGGCACAGCACATCGGGCGTCCTCGCCCGGTGGTCAACTCGATGAGGAGTCCCATGAAGAACGTGATGCGCATCGCGTCCGCGTCGCTCGCACTCGCCCTGGTGGGCGCCGGCCTGTCGGGCTGCGCCGGCGGCGGGGGCGGCGGCTCGACCAGCGACGCCGCGAAGGAGTTCGGGCCGATCACGGTCGTCCAGGGCAAGGACAACAACGGCGTGCTGCCGGTGCTCAAGGCGCTGTGGGACAAGACGCACCCGAACGAGAAGGTCACCTTCAAGCAGCAGTCCGACCAGGCCGACGCGCAGCTGACCGACCTGCTCCTGCACTTCCAGAAGAAGTCGCCGGACTACGACGTGGTGTCCGCCGACGTCGTCTGGACCCAGGAGCTGGCCGCGAACGGGTACCTGCAGCCGCTGACCGGCCCGTTCAAGATCGACACCGGCACGCTCGTGCCGGCCGTGCTGAACACGGCGACCTACCGGAAGATCCTGTTCGCGGCCCCCGCGAGCACCGACTCGCAGATCCTCTACTACCGCAAGGACCTGCTCGGCTCGAAGCCCGTGCCGACGACCTACGCGCAGCTGCTGGCCGACTGCACGATCGCGAAGGCGCACGGCATCGGCTGCTACGCCGGCCAGTACGCCAAGTACGAGGGCCTGACGGTGAACTTCTCCGAGGCCGTCGACTCGGCGGGCGGCACGGTGGTCGACGCGGAAGCGCGCGCCGCGCTGGCCGCCGTCGTGGCGAGGCTGGCGGCCCATGGCCTGATCGAGCGCTGAACGGCGCACCCCGATCGCGCCGGCCTGTGGCGCAAATACCACGCCCGCCAGCAATTGGCGCCTTGCACCGCAACCAACCCTCCGATACGTAGTTTGGCGCATTCCTAAGTGAAATGTGAAAGGGGTTCCAAGATGCGGAAGCTTGCCATTGTACTGGCATTGGCCTCCAGCGCGCTCGCCTCGCCTGCCCTCGCCCGCGATAAGACGTGGTATGTGGGTGTCGATGGTGGCGCGCAGGTGGTGGAAGATATCAATTTCGACATCACCAATGCGGCTGGCGCTCGAACGGCTCGGGCGAACAACGTCAACCATGACTACGGGTTCGATGTCGATGGCAACATCGGCTACGACTTTGGTGGTTTCCGCGTCGAGGCCGAGGTCGGGTATCAGCGCGCGTCGCTCGACTCCTATAGCTCGACGCTGACCACGCCGGCCTATCGGGCCAACGGTACGCTGACCACAGCTCCGGCGGGCAGCTACTCGACCGCGGGCGGCAAGACGACGGCGCTCAGCTTCATGCTGAACGGCCTGCTCGACTTCGGCGATGACGACGCCCTGCAGGGCTTTGTCGGCGGCGGCGTCGGCGTGGCGCGCGTCAAGGCGAATTACGGCCTGAACGTTTATGGCAACTTCATCAACGACTCGGACACGAACTTCGCATACCAGGCGCTGGCGGGCATTCGTGCGCCGCTGAGCGATCACCTGGACGCGTCGATCAAGTACCGGTTCTTCACCGCCGACAAGGTTCGCCTGCTCGACGTCACGAACCGGTCGTTCGATGGCCGCTACCGGTCGCACAGCATCCTGGGCGGGCTGACCTATAACTTCTACACGCCGCCGGCCCCGC
>CAHJXF010000418.1 GCA_903644065.1 Betaproteobacteria bacterium | reverse complement strand
GCCGCCGACCAGGCGACCGCCAGCGACACGGCGGCCGCCACGGCGCCCCAGGACCGCCGGGCGCGCGTCGCGTTACCCTCGGGTCTTCCGTCCTGCTCGCTCACCATCTCCGCTCCTTGTCCGTCGCCCTGCTGCTGTTTCCCGACTTCGCGCTGATCCTGCTCGGCGCGCTGTTGAAACGATACGCGCGATTCGACGCGGCCTTCTGGACCGGCCTCGAGCGCCTGGTGTATTTCGTCCTCTTCCCGTCGCTGCTGTTCGCGTCGACCGCCACCGCACGGCTCGACTTCGACGCCACGGCCGGCCTGCTCGGAGCGTGCCTGGCGGCCATCGCCGTCGGCATCGTGCTCGGCTACCTGGCGCGACCGCTGTTCCGGCCCGACCCCGTCGTGTTCGCGTCCGGGGTGCAGTGCGCGTTCCGCTTCAACTCGTACATCGCGCTCGCACTGGCCGGCCGGCTCGGCGGCAGCGACGGCATCGCGCTGATGGCGGTCGCGCTCGGCGTCGGCGTGCCGGTGGCCAACGCCGCCGCGGTCTACGGGCTGGCGCGGCACCGGCGCAGCGGCATCCTCGGCGAGATGGCACGCAACCCGCTGATCCTCGCCACCGTCGGCGGGCTGGGCCTCAACCTGCTCGGCGTCCATGTGCCGGAGTTCGCGCTGGCGACGTTCCAGCGCCTCGGCGCGGCATCGCTGGCGCTGGGCCTGATGGCGGTGGGCGCGGGCCTGCGCCTGGTCGGCGCGCTGGTCGAGAAACCCACGCTCGCGTGGTTCCTCGCGATCAAGCTGCTGGCCGCACCGCTGGTCGCCTGGTTGATCGCCCGGCACTTCGCGTTCGAACCGCTGCAGCGCGAGATCGCGGTGCTGTTCGCCGCGTTGCCGAGCGCCTCGTCGGCCTACATCCTGGCGGTGCGGATGGGCGGCAACGGGCCGGTCGTGGCGTTCCTGATCTCGGCCAGCACCATCGCGTCGGTGGTGACGCTGCCGCTGTGGATCGTCGTCGCCCGCTGAACGCGGGGCGCGCTTCGCTACCGGCTGGTCGCACCGAGCGCGCCGAGCGCGCCGGAGCCCGCGGCGAGCGCCCAGCGGACATGCTCGCGGACGAGGTTCGACGGGTCGTCGATGCGCGCCGCCAACGCTGCCTCGATCGCCGCCCGGTCCCGCGCACCGATCGCTGCGGCCAGCGCGTTGCCGAGCGCCACGGCGACGTTGCGCGACCAGCGTTCGTGGCCGATGCGGCGGATGGCGCTGCCTTCCGTGTGACGCAGGAAATCGGCTTCGGTCCAGGCGAACACCTCGACCAGCGTACGGTCGGCGATCGAACGGACCTCGAAGTCGGGCAGCGGCGAGCGCCGCGCGAAGCGGTTCCACGGGCAGACCAGCTGGCAGTCGTCGCAACCGTAGATGCGGTTGCCGAGCGCCGGGCGGAACTCCTCGGGAATCGGACCGGCGTGCTCGATCGTTAGGTACGAGATGCAGCGGCGCGCGTCGAGCACGTGCGGGGCCACGATCGCGCGCGTCGGGCACACGTCGATGCAGCGCGTGCACGTGCCGCAATGGTCGGTGACCGGTGCGTCGGCCGGCAACGCGAAGTCGATGAACAGCTCGCCGAGGAAGAACATCGAGCCGCCCGAGCGCGACAGCAGCAGCGTGTGCTTGCCGCGCCAGCCGAGCCCGGCGCGGCGCGCGACGTCGACCTCCATCACCGGCGCCGAATCGGTGAACACGCGATGGCCGAACGGACCGACCGCCTCGGCGATGCGGTCGGCGAGACGCTGCAAGCGGCCGCGCAGCACCTTGTGATAGTCGCGGCCGTGGGCGTAGCGCGAGACGTTGGCCCGCGAAGGATCGTGGAGCACGGCCCACGACGCGTCGATCCAGTCCACCGTGCGTCGCGTGCGGTCCGCGACGTCGTCGGCGCTATCGATCGCGAGTTCGTCCGCGTTGCGGCGTCCGCTGTCGGGGCGAAAGGCGTCGGGCGGGTCGCCGGGCCGATCGCACGCCGCCGCGTCGGACGCCGCCGCGTTGGACGCCGCCGCTTCGGGCGACCCGTCCGGCAGGTAGTCCATGCGAACCGAGACGATCGTCATCGCGCCGGGCACCAGCTCGTTCGGACGGGCGCGGCGCAGGCCGTGGCGCGCCATATACTCCATCGTCCCGTGATAGCCCTCGTCGAGCCAGTGGGTCAGGCGCGCCTCGGTCTGCTGCGCCTGGGCCGCATGCTCCTCGGGCGGCGTCGCGTCGCAGAACGCGACTTCCGTGAAGCCCAGCTCGCGCGCCCAACGACGAATCGATCGCGCGAGGTCCGCCGGAGTCGGGCGGTCCGCTCCGACGCGAAGCGTCGCATGAGGCGTCGAGCGGTCGGCGATGGATTCGGACATGACTGCCGATTGTATGACCGCGACCCCTGCCGACCCGCCCCCTGCGCTTGTCGTCCACTTGCCCGACGTCGCGCATAGCGACGCGCTAGGCGCGAAGCTGGCCACCGTGATCGTCGCGGGCTTCGCGGAGCCGCACGAGGCCGCCTTCGACGGTTTCACCATCCACTTCAGCGGCGACCTCGGCGCCGGCAAGACGACGATCGTCCGGTCGTTGCTCCGCGCGCTCGGCGTCGAGGGACGCATCAAGAGTCCGACCTACACGTTGGTGGAGCCCTACCAGGTCGTGACGCGAAAAAACGTTGAATCTCGACTGGACGTGAACTTATACTGTTATCACTTTGATTTTTATAGATTCGAAGATCCGCAAGAATGGCTGGAAGCGGGATTTCGAGACTACTTCTCCGATGCCGCACTGCGATTGGTCGAATGGCCCGAACGCGCCGCTTCCGAGGCCGGCAGCCTGTTGCCGGTACCGGACCTGCACGTCGTGCTCGAAGCACGAGGCGACGGGCGCCGGGCCCTGCTCGCGCACGGCACGACGCGCGGTGCGTCGTGGCTAGCCGCCGCACCATGGGCCCGCCTGCCGACGGCGCCCGACGACGATGACAGCAGCAGCAGCAGCAGCGACGAGAGCGAAGTGGAACAGCAAC
>CAHJXF010000417.1 GCA_903644065.1 Betaproteobacteria bacterium | reverse complement strand
AGGCGGGCACGATCAACGTCGACGCGGGCCGGTAGCCGTCCTCGGCCTGGCCCGACACGAGGCCGATCGGCTTGTTGACCAGCACCGTGACCCGCTGGTCGCGTTCCTGCTCGGCCGCGCGCGTCACGGTCACCTTCTGGTGCGGCAGGACCTTGCTGCCCAGCACGTCGGTGCGCACGCCGTCGACGTAGACCCAGCCGCGCTCGATCCATTCGTCCGCCTCGCGCCGCGAGCACAGGCCGAGCTCGGCCATGCGCTTCGACAGCCGCATCACGCCGCCCGCTTCGGGCGCGACGGGGCCCGGCGCGGCGACCGGGGCCGGTGCCCGCGTCCGCTCCCGCGGCTGCCCCTGCGGTCGCTTCGAACGCTCGACCGGTCCGTTCACGACAGCACCTCGACGAGCTCGGTCTCGAGCTGCAACTGCGCCCGGGTGTCCGACAGCGTCGAGCCGTCGATCAGGAAGAAGTCCTCGACCCGTTCGCCGAGCGTGGTGATCTTGGCGGCCTGCACGTTGACGTGGTGACGGGCCAGCGTGCGCAGGATGGCGTAGAGCAGGCCGTCGCGGTCCGACGCGGAGAGCGTCAGCAGGTGGAAGCGGCCGCGGTCGTCGGGTCGCAGGTCGACCGTGGGCGCGATCGGGAAGCTGCGCGACTGGCGCGACGGCCGTCCGGTGTTCGCGACCGGCAGCGGCGTCGCCGCCGCGAGGTGCAGCGCCAGGTCGCGCTCGATGCTGGCGATGCGATCGCGGTAGTGGCCGCCGTCGGGGTCGAGCACGTGGAAGCTGTCGAGCGCGTGCCGCTCGCCTTCGTGGCCGAGCGTGGTGTGCACGCGGGCATCGACGATGAAGAAGCGTTGCCGGTCGAAGTACTGGCAGATGCGCGCCAGCAGGTCGGGCTGGTCGAGCGTGAACACCACGATCTGCAGGCCTTCGCCGGCCGGTGACAGGCGCGCCTTGATGCGCGGTCGCGCCGTGTCGCGGACCATCGCGAAGGCGCGCGTGATCCATGCGATGTCCTGCGCGTCGTGGCGCAGGAACCAGGCCACGTCCAGTCGCTTCCAGAAGCGGTTCACGGTGTCGGGGTCGAACGCGTAGAGCCCGAGGATGCGACGCGCCTCTTCCTGGCGGGCCTCCAGCTCGGCCGGCGCGCTCGGCGGCCTGCCGAGGCCGTCGACGTGCGCGACCACGCGCAACGCGCGGAAGTAGAGGTCCTCCAGCAGCTTGCCCTTCCAGGCGTTCCACACCTTCGGGCTGGTGCCCCGCACGTCGGCGACGGTCAGCAGGTACAGCGCCGTCAGGCCGCGCTCGCCGCCGACCGTGCGCGCGAAGTCGCCCAGCACCTCGGGATCGGACCAGTCCTCCTTTTGCGCGACGCGCGACATCGTCAGGTGATGCTTGACGAGGAAGGCGAGGAGCTCCGTGTCGGCCGGCTCGAGCGCGTGATCGCGCGCGAAGCGACGGACCTCCGACATGCCGAGCCGCGAGTGATCGCCGCCGCGCCCCTTCGCGATGTCGTGGAACAGCGCGGCGACGTAGAGCAGCCAGGGCCGCTCGAAGTTGGCCACCAGCCGCGAGCACAGCGGATACTCGTGGGCGAACTCGGGCATCGTGAAACGGCGGATGTTGCGCACCACCATCAGGATGTGCTGGTCGACCGTGTAGACGTGGTACAGGTCGTGCTGCATCTGCCCGACGATGCGGCGGAACACCGGCAGGTAGCGCCCGAGGACCGACAGCTGGTTCATGCGCCGCAACGCGTGCACGATGCCGCGCGGCTGCTGCAGGATGGCGAGGAACAACGCGCGATGGGCCGGGTCGCGGCGGAACTGCGCGTCGATCAGCGTCCGTCCGTGCCACACCGCGTTCATCAGCCGCGCCGTCATGCCCTCCAGTTCGGAGTGCTGCTGCATGACGAGGAACACCTCGAGCAACGCGGCGGGGCGACGGAAGAACACGCCTTCGTCGACCAGGTCGATCAGGCCGCCCGCGTTGACGAAGTTGGCGTCGAGCGCGACCGGCGCGCTGTGCCGCGTCGGGAACAGCGTGCTCTCGATGGTCTGCAGCACGATCGTGTTGAGCTGGGTCGTGACCTTGGCCGCGCGGTAGTAGCGCTGCATCAGCACTTCGCTGGCGCGGCGGGTCGCGGTCTGCTCGAGACCGAACTCCTCGGCCAGCGCGGTCTGCAGGTCGAACACCAGCCGGTCCTCGCGACGGTGGGCGATGCGGTGCAGCCGGATGCGCAGGCGCTGCAGGAAGCTCTCGCAGCGGCGCAGCTGGCGCGCCTCGACCGGCGTGACGATGCGTCGCGCCTCCAACTCGGCCCACGAGGCGCCGAAGCGCGCCGCGCGCGCCGTCCACAGGATCATCTGCAGGTCGCGCAGGCCGCCGGGGCTCTCCTTGACGTTGGGCTCGAGGGCGTACGGCGTGTCCTGGTACTTGGCGTAGCGCTGGCGCTGCTCGAGCATCTTGGCGCGGTAGAACTGACGCGGATCGACGGCGTCGGCCATCCGCGCCAGCAGCGACGTGGACAACGCGCGATCGCCGGCGACGTGGCGCCCCTCGAGCAGCGCGGTCGCGATCGTCGCGTCGCGCTCGGCCTCGCTCAGGCATTCGGCGATGGTCCGCACGCTGTGGCCGACTTCGAAGCCGAGGTCCCACAGCATGCCGATCAGGCCTTCGACCGACGCGGCCTCCGACGGCGTCGGCGCGGCGCCGAGCAGGATCAGCACGTCGACGTCGGAATGCGGGTACTGCTCGTTGCGGCCGTAGCCGCCCACCGCGACCAGCGCAGCGGAAGGCGGCAGGTCGCCCAGCTTCCAGCAGGCGCGCAACGCGATGTCATGGGCCGCGGCCAGACCCCGCAACAGCGGCTGGCTGCGCGGAGCGAGGTCGAACTCGCGCAGCAGCCGTTCGCTTTCCGCCTCGAGCGTCGCGCGAATCGCCGCCGCCGCGGCGACCGCACCGACCCACGGCGCAGCCGGCGGCGCGGTGTCGGGCAGGCGGGAGAGAGTCGTCACGGACATCGGGTTCGCGGCGC
>CAHJXF010000416.1 GCA_903644065.1 Betaproteobacteria bacterium | reverse complement strand
GCGCAGGCGGTCGCGCAGGTCGCGGCGACCGCCGGGCACGCAACCGCCGACCGATCGGACGCGACCCGCGACGTGCTGCTGGTCGCGGCCGACACGCGCGACGCGCGACCGGCCAGCACGCAGGAACTGGACTTCGGCGACGGCGCGGCCGCCGTGCTGGTCGGCAGCGAGGACGTGCTCGCGGAATACCTCGGACGCGGCACGGTCACCGTGGACTTCGTCGACCACTTCCGCGAAGCGGGCGAGACCATCGACTACTACTGGGAAGAACGCTGGGTCCGGGACGAGGGCATCGCCAAGCTGGTGCCGCAGGCGGTCGAACGCGCGTTGAAGGCCGCCGGCGTGGAGGCCGCCCAGGTCGATCACTTCATCTTCCCCTGCATGTTCGCGAAGATGGACCAGCAGGTGGCGAAGCGCTGCGGCGTGAAGCCCGAAGCCGTCGCCGACCAGCTGGCCGCCCAGGTCGGCGACACCGGCGTCGCGCACGCGTTGCTGATGCTCGCGCACGTGCTGGAGCGGGCCACGCCCGGCCAGGTCGTCCTGCTCGTGCAGTTCGCGAGCGGCGCCGAAGCGATCGTGTTGCGCGCCACCGAGCACATCCGCTCGTTCGCGCCGGTGCACGGCGTGTCGTCGTGGATCGAGCGGGGGACCGACGAGCCGAGCTACACCAAGTTCCTCGCGTTCAAGGGGCAGCTCGCGCTCGAACGCGGCATTCGCGGCGAGCAGGACCGGAAGACCGCGCTGACCACGGCCTATCGGCATCGGTCGGCCATCCTCGGGCTCGTCGCGGGCCGCAGCGGCACGACCGGGCAGGTCCACTTCCCGCCTTCGAGGCGCTCGCTGACCGAGGACGGCGGCAGCGAGGAAGAGCAGGACACGCAGCGCCCGTACAAGCTGGCCGACCGCCGCGCGCGCGTCCTGAGCTGGTCCGCCGAGTACCTCTCGTTCCATCGCGCGCCACCGCATACCTACGGCCAGGTCGACTTCGACGGCGGCGGTCGCATCCTGATGGAATTCACCGACGTCGCGAAGGGCGACATCGAGGTCGGAACCGAGGTCGAGATGGTGTTCCGCATCAAGGACATCGACGACCGGCGCGGCTTCACGCGCTACTTCTGGAAGGCGACGCCGGTGCGTCGTCCCGGCGCCGCACCGACGACGACGAGCAAAGACCACACGGAGCGATGACATGGCAACGGGCATCAAGGACAAGGTCGCGATCCTCGGCATGGGTTGCAGCAAGTTCGGCGAGCGCTGGGACGCGAGTCCCGAGGACCTGATGGTCGAGGCGTATGCCGAGGCGATGGCCGATGCGGGCATCGGCCCGGAGCAGCTCGACGCCGCGTGGTTCTCGACGCACATGGACGACGTCGGCGTGGGTCGCGGCGGAACGCCGATGGCGATCGCGTTGCGCCTGCCGAACATCGGCGTCACGCGGGTCGAGAATTTCTGCGCGGGCGGCTCGGAAGCGATCCGCGCGGCCGTCTACGCGGTCGCGGCCGGCGCCTGCGACATCGCGCTCGCGCTCGGCGTGGAAAAGCTGAAGGACACCGGCTACGGCGGCCTGCCGACGGCGTCGGTCGGCACCTTCGTCCCGCAGTGGTACCCGAACGCGGTGGCGCCGGCCAACTTCGCCCAGCTCGCCACCGCGTACCTGAGCAAGCACGGCAGCGCGCACGGCATCGACGCCGGCCTGCTCAAGCGCGCCATCGCGCACGTCTCGGTCAAGAGCCATGCGAACGGCGCGAAGAACCCGAAGGCGCACTTCCGCTCGCCGATCACCGAGGAGCAGGCGATCCGCGCGCCGATCATCGCCGAGCCGCTCGGCCTGTTCGATTGCGCCGGCGTGTCGGACGGCGCGGCCGCAGCGATCGTGACCCGGCCCGACATCGCGCACGCGCTCGGCAAGCGCGACGTGGTCACGTTCAAGGCCCTGCAGGTCGCGGTGTCCAACGGCTGGGAGATGCATTCGAGCGGTTGGGACGGCAGCTACGTCCACACCGCGCGCATCGCCGCGCGCAAGGCCTACGTGGAAGCGGGCATCGACGATCCGCGCGGCCGGATCGACATGACCGAAGTCCACGACTGCTTCTCGATCACCGAACTCGTGACGATGGAGGACCTCGGCCTGTCGGGCGAGGGCGAGGCGGTGCGCGACGTGCTCGACGGCGCGTTCGACGCCGACGGCCGCAACCCGTGCCAGATCGACGGGGGCCTCAAGTGCTTCGGCCATCCGATCGGGGCGAGCGGGATCCGCATGCTGTACGAGATGTACCTGCAGCTGCAGGGTCGGGCCGGTCCGCGCCAGCTCGCGAATCCGTCGATCGGCCTGACCCACAACCTCGGCGGCCAACCGTCGCAGAACGTGTGCTCGGTCTCGATCGTGGGACTGGAGGGCGCTTGACCGCGACCCGCGAGCCCGGCCCCGACGCCGTCGTCCGCTACGACGAGCCGGTCCCGTCCGTCGGACGCCTGTTGATCGACCGGCCGCACAAGCGCAACGCGATCGACTTCGACGTGCGCGAGCAGATGAGCGTCGCGTTGACGGCCGCGCTCGCCGACGGCCGCGTCCGCGCGCTGGTCCTGGGCGGCACCGGGCGCATGTTCTCCGCCGGCGGCGACGTGCCGAGCATGGCCGGGCTCGACGAAGCCGGCGCGCGCGCGCGCATGCGGCACATCCATCGCCTGTGCCGGCTGGTCGCGTCGGCATCCATTCCGATGGTGGCCGCGATCGAAGGCATCGGCGCGGGCGGCGCGGTCGGGCTCGCGCTGCTGTCGGACCATATCGTCGTCGGCAACGGCACCCGCATCCTGTTCCCGTTCATGGGCCTCGGCCTCGCCCCCGACTGGGGCCAGTTGCTGACGCTGCCGCGCCGCGTCGGCCCGCCAGTCGTCGGTGAAGGCGACCGTCGCGTGCCGGCCGTCCGTCGCGACGTCGCGGCGCAAGGTCGTCACCTCCACCGGCCCGGACGCGAGCAGCAGCATCGCGCAGATCACGGCGCCACGTCCGACAGGACGCACCGGACCGCGCCCGC
>CAHJXF010000415.1 GCA_903644065.1 Betaproteobacteria bacterium | reverse complement strand
GGCGCGCGCACCGGTCGCGGGCCGGGGGGCGCTGGCGGCCCGAGCGCCATTGGCCGGCTTGGCCACGGCGCCGGTCACGACGTGCACCCGGCGAGTCGCTTCTCGCCATCGCATCGACGACGTGCGACGACGCGACCTCGGCGAACGCCGTCGACGCCGGTCACTTCTCGGCGAACGCCCGCTCGATCACGAAGTCGCCGGGCGTCGACGTGTTGCCTTCCTTGAAGCCGCGTCCTTCGAGCAGGACCTTCAGGTCCTTCAGCATGCCGGGACTGCCGCAGATCATCGCGCGATCGACCGCGGGGTCGAGGTCGGGCAGCGCCAGGTCGCGCATCAGCTTGCCGGTCTCGATCAGCTCGGTGATGCGCCCCATGTTGACGAACGACTCGCGCGTCACCGTCGGGTAGTAGCGCAGCTGGCTGGTCACCATGTCGCCCAGGAACTCGTGCGCCGGCAGGTGCTCGACCAGCAGGTCGTGGTAGGCCAGTTCGTCGACCTGCCGCACGCCGTGGACCAGGATGACCTGCTCGAACTTCTCGTAGGTCTCGGGATCGCGCACCAGGCTCATGAACGGCGCGAGGCCGGTGCCGGTGCAGAACATGTACAGCCGCCGGCCGGGCAGAAGGTAGTCGATCACCAGCGTGCCGGTGGGTTTCCGGCCCACGATGATGGTGTCGCCCACCTCGACGTGCTGCAGCCGCGACGTCAGCGGACCCTCCTCGACCTTGATGCTGAGGAATTCGAGGTGGTCCTCGTAGTTGGCGCTGGCGATGCTGTAGGCGCGCAGTAACGGCTTGTCGCCGACGCGCAGGCCGATCATCGTGAAATGGCCGTTGCTGAAGCGCAGCGCCGGGTCGCGGGTGGTGGTGAAGGTGAACAGCCGGTCGGTCCAGTGGTGGACGCTCAGGACACGTTCTTCGTGCATCGTGCTCATGGCAGTAAGGTCCAGCAGGGGTCGATCGGGGTGACGCGTGGAGTGGCGCGAGACGTGACGCACGCAACGCAGCGTCGCACGCGGCCTCCATTGTCCACGTCCGCTCGGCCATCTCGGCCGAGGAAGCCGTTGCAGGCCCGAGACAGACCCGCTGTTTTGCGCTTCATGTAGTGTTCATGACATTCCGATGTAGTGGATACTACATATTCGTGTCGGGTCCCGCAACGGTTTGTGTCGCGCGGCACGACGCCGCCGGCAGCCGGTTCCCGCTGTCCCAAGCCCGCCATCGCCGTCGACCGATGACCGAACACACGAAGACCGATGGCCTGCCGGGACTCGACGCGTCGACCGCCGCGACGGACGCGATCGCGGCGATGTCCCCGCTGTCGGCCCCGTCGACGAGCGGGGTTCTCGAGCGCTCGCCGCTGCGCAACGAGCGCATGGCCGGCGGCAAGGTCGAGTGCAACGCCTGCCCGGTGCTGTGCCAGATCAGCGACGGCAAGACCGGCGCCTGCGATCGCTACGCCAACCGTGGCGGCGCGTTGATCCGTGTCGACCCGGTGGTGCTGCTGCGGCGCACGCTGGCCACCGAGGCGCCGAGCGTCGTGTCGTTCGCGCCGCGCTCCGCCGACGATGGACCGGCCACCGACGACCACGCAGCGCCCGGCGGCGACGATCCCGGCTGGAACGGCGACCTGCTGCTCGCCGACGAAGTGTTCGTCACCGGCATCGGCTCGTCCACCACCTATCCCGACTACAAGCCGGCGCCGTTCATCGTGTCGTCGCGGGCCGCGGGCGTCGACATGGTCACGGTCGTCACCGAAGGCATCTTCAGCTACTGCAGCCTGAAGGTGAAGATCGATACCGACCGCTACCTCGGGCCCGAGCAGGCCAGCGTGCGCTGCCGCGGCGAAGTCGTGGGCCACGTCACCACCGCCGAGTACGGCTCGCAGATGCTGTCCCTCGGCGGCGTGCATCACCTCACCGGCGGCAGCAAGAAGGAAGGCCGCGTCACCGTCGAGATGATGGCGGCGCTGGCCAACAAGGAGGCGGCCGAACTGGCGATCGACGGCGGCGCGCAGATCGTCGTGCAGGCCGGTCGGGCACCGTTCGTCGACGGCGTCGAGGAACGCCGCATGCGGGTGGGCTGCGGCTCGGCCACGGTGGGCATCTTCGCCCGGCAGATGGTCGGGCTGGCCGACGAGGTGATCGTGGTCGACGACCACATCACCGGCGTGCTGAGCGAGCACCAGGCCGGCCGCTGCCTCGACATGCGCCGCTCCGGCGTGCGCCTGCGCGGCCGCAAGTCGACCCCGGGCCGCTACTTCCAGGTGGCCGGACCCGGCACCGGCTGGGGCGGCACCGACATTTCCGATCCGCTGTCGATCATCGAGACCTGGGACGCGACGCACGCGTGGCCCGGCTTGCGCCTGCTGATGACGTCCACGACCGGCGAGCACGCGTCGTGGTACGTGCTCGATGAAGCGCTGGTACCGCGCGAGGCCGAGATGCCGGTCGCACTGCGGGCGGTGGTGGAGCGCATCGGCGAGAACTGCGAGCCGTCGCTCGCGACCGTGCTGTTCCTCGGCGGCGCCGGCGGCAGCCTGCGCGCCGGCGTCACCGACAACCCGGTGCTGCTGACCCGCGCCATCAAGCAGGCGCTGGTCAACGTGACTTGCGGCGGCGCGCCGGCCTACGTGTGGCCGGGCGGCGGCATCACGGTGATGGCCGACGTGACGCGCATGCCGGACCACAGCTTCGGCACGGTGCCCACGCCGGCGATCGTCGCGCCCATCGAGTTCAGCCTGCGCCTGTCCGACTACGATGCGCTCGGCGGCCACATGGCGCACGTGCGATCGCTCGACGACGTGCTGCGAAACGGCTCGTGGCACGACGACGGCGCGCCGACCGCGCGACGCTGGCTGCCGCTCGCTGCGTCCAATCCCTGGCCGCTCGGCCACGCTCCGCTGCTCGGCTAGACGACCATGACACCGACGCGCGCGCTGCTGTCCGACGGTCGCTGGCATTTCCAGCACGGACCGATCGACCTGATCATCGCCGCCGACGGTGAGGCGGGCGCCCGGGCGGAGCACGCCGCGCGGTGCGTCGCAGGCGCCCACC
>CAHJXF010000414.1 GCA_903644065.1 Betaproteobacteria bacterium | reverse complement strand
CCGGCGCGCAATCCGCGCCTGCCGTACAACCTCGATTCATGGGACGGCTATCCGATCAATCGCGAGACGGTGCTGCAGACCGTGAAGGCGCTGGGCAAGAAGCTCGTCGTGCTGTCGGGCGACTCGCACAACGCGTGGTTCAACAACCTGACGACGCTGGCCGGCGAGAAGGTCGGCGTGGAGTTCGCCGGCACTTCGGTGACGTCGCCGGGCTTCGAGAGCGCGGGCCTCGGCGGCATCGCGAGCGCGCTCGACGGCAGCGTGCTCGGCGCGGCGGCGGTCGGGGCGGGTCTCGGTCTCGTGGACGACGTCAACTACAGCAACACGTCGCAGCGCGGCTACCTGTTGATGACCGTGACCCGCACGACGGTGAAAGGCGACTACGTCTTCCTCAGCACCGTGAAGTCGACCAGCTACACGGCGGCCGTCGGTCGGTCGATCACCGTGTCGATCGACGGTGGCGTGACCTACGCGTGACGCCGGAAGCGCTTCGACCGAGACCAGCGCATCGCGTCAGCGTCGCGCCGGGCGGTATCGCCCGCCCAGACCGCCCCGCTCAGCCCAGTCCGTTCGACAGGTCGCGCCGCAGGTCCGCGACGTTCTCCAGTCCGACGGCGACGCGCAACAGCCCCTCGCCGATGCCGGCGGCCGCGCGGGCCTCGGGCGAGATGCGGCCGTGCGTCGTCGTCGCCGGATGCGTGATCGTGCTGCGCGTGTCGCCGAGGTTCGCCGTGATCGAGATCATCCGGCAGCCGTCGACGACCCGCCACGCGCGCTCGCGCAAGGTCGCCGCGTCGTCCGACGCGAGCTCGAAGCTGACCACCGCCCCGCCGGCACTCTGCTGTCGTCGTACCAGCGCCGCCTGCGGATGGCTGTCGAGGCCCGGGTAATACACCTTGCCCACCCGCGGGTGGGCCTCGAGCCAGCGCGCCAGCGCCAGCGCGTTGGCGGACTGCTTGTCCATCCGCAGCGACAGCGTCTCGAGCCCTTTCAGCAGCACCCACGCGTTGAACGGCGACAGCGACGGGCCGGCGCTGCGCAACACCGGCCCGAGCCGGTCGCGGATCACGTCGCTCCGGCCCAGCACCGCGCCGCCCATCACGCGACCCTGCCCGTCGAGGAACTTGGTGGCCGAATGGATCACGAGGTCGGCGCCGTGCTCGATCGGCCGCTGCAGCGCCGGCGTGCAGAAGCAGTTGTCGACCACCAGCAGCGCGCCCCGCGCGGCGGCCACCTGCTTCAGCGCCGGGATGTCGGCGATCTCGGCGGTCGGGTTCGACGGCGTCTCGACGTACAGCATCTTCGTGTTGGGCCGCATCGCGGCGGCCCACGCCGCGGGGTCGGTCGCGTCGACGTAGGTCGTCTCGATGCCGAAGCGCGCGAGGATGGTGTTGAACAGCGTGACGGTGGCGCCGAAGATGCTGCGCGACGACAGCAGGTGGTCGCCGGCCTGCAGCAGGCCGATGCAGGTCGTGAAGATGGCGCTCATGCCCGACGACGTCGCGAGGCACGCCTCGGCGCCTTCGAGCGCCGCGAGGCGATCCTGGAACATCGCGACGGTGGGGTTCGAGAAGCGCGAATACACGAAGTGGTCGCCGCTGTTGGCGAAGCGCTCGGCCGCCTCGGCCGCGTTGTCGAACACGAAGCTCGACGTCAGGAACAGCGCTTCGGCGTGCTCGCCGAACTCGCTCCGACGCGTGCCCGCGCGTACCGCGCGCGTCTCGAAATCCCAGGAGTCGTCCATCGCTTGCATGCCTTCGAATGAGGATCGAACGTGATGATCGGGAGCAGTGCCCGAGAGCAACGATCGAGAGACCTGCGGCCGGTCGAACCGTGCCGCAGCGGTTGCGTCGAATCCGGGAACCACAGTAACTGCCGACGGGATCGCTCGAGCGGCACGTGTCTTCGAGCGCCGTTCCATGGACTTCGGCGCCCGCCAGCGGTTCGCGGCGGGGCCGGATTGTCGGTGCTGCGAGCGGCCAGCGTCAAGCGAACTCCCCGCGGCCGGCCTCTGCGTCATCGTCTGATAGTCCCTCGCGACCACAGTCGGCTATAACGGCCCATGAACAATCGATCCGCGTTGACGCTCGGCGACATCTGGCCGCTGATCAAGAAGTCGGTCACGTCGTGGTCCGACGACTACGCGCCCAGCATGGGCGCCGCGCTCGCTTACTACACCGTGTTCTCGATCGCCCCGCTGCTGCTGATCGTGATCGCGATCGCCGGCTTCATCTACGGCGAGGACGCGGCGCGCGGCGCGATCTTCACGCAGATCAGCGGGCTGGTCGGCGCCGACGGCGCGACCGCGATCCAGGGCTTGCTGAAGAGCGTCAACAAGCCGAGCGAGAGCATCGTCGCCACCATCGTCGGCATCTGCACGCTGCTGCTCGGCGCGACCACCGTGTTCGGCGAACTGCAGGACGCGCTGAACCGCATCTGGCGCGCGCCGGCCCTGACCGAGGAGGGCGGCCTGTGGAGCCTGTTGCGCCGCCGTCTGCTCGCCTTCGGCATGATCCTCACGATCGGCTTCCTGCTGATCGTGTCGCTGCTGCTGAGCGCGGTGGTCGCGGCCATCAGCGGCTGGCTCGGGCCGAGCTTCATCGGCTGGGAAGCGCTGCTGCACCTGATCAACTTCGCGATCGGCTTCGGCGTGACGACGGTGTTGTTCGCGATGATCTACAAGATCATGCCGCGCGTGAACATCGCATGGCGCGACGTGTGGCTGGGCGCCGCGGTGACATCGCTGCTGTTCTCGATCGGCAAGTTCCTGATCGGCCTCTACATCGGCAAGACCAGCGTCGCCTCGGGCTTCGGCGCGGCGGGCTCGCTCGCGGTGCTGCTGGTGTGGATCTACTACTCGACGCAGGTTTTCCTGATGGGCGCCGAGTTCACCTGGGTGTACGCCAACATGTACGGCTCGCGACGCGACCACGAGAAGCCGCCGGCGGCCGTGGTGCCGGGGCGCAGCGCGGAAGGCGGCGACCACGGTGTGGTCGCGCGGACCGCGGCGCGCTGACTTGCCCGCCTACAGGGGTTCCGGCGCGAGATTGAGGTTGAG
>CAHJXF010000413.1 GCA_903644065.1 Betaproteobacteria bacterium | reverse complement strand
ACCCGGCCCCGCGACCGCCCGACGCGCCGCCGGGCTGATCGGCCGGCGACGCGCGCCATGCCCGGTGGCGTCTTCTGGCGCACGTTCCTGCTGCTGGTGCTGCTGATCGGCGCGAGCCTGGCCGCCTGGTTCCAGAGCTTCCGCATCTTCGAGCGGACCCCGCATGCCCAGCAGATCGCGCAGACCATCGTGTCGGTGGTCAACGTCACGCGCTCGGCGCTGGTGCACTCCGATCCCGCGAAGCGGACCGACCTGCTGGCGGACCTCGCCAACAACGAGAGCATCCGCATCTATCCGCTCGAGACCACCGACGTGGTCGACCCGCTCCGGGACACGGCGTCCAACGCGCTGATGCTGGACTACGTCCGCGCCCGCCTCGGGCAGGACACGCGGATGGTCCGCAGCGTCAACGATCGCGAAGGGCTGTGGGTGAGCTTCTCGATCGAGGACGACGACTACTGGGTCGCGTTCGAACGCGATCGCCTCGAGGTCGTCGGCGGCCTGCAGTGGATCGGCTGGGGGGCGATGGCCCTGGGGCTGTCCCTGGTCGGCGCCGTGGCGATGAGCCGGCTGATCAACCTGCCGTTGAAGCGCCTGGCCAGTGCGGCCGTGGTGATCGGCGAAGGCGGCCGGCCCCCGACACTTCCCGAGAAAGGGCCGCGCGAGATCCGCGAGGCCAACGCGAGCTTCAACGCCATGGTCGACGATCTGGCCCGCATCGAAGCGGATCGCGTGCTGCTGCTGGCCGGCATCTCGCACGACCTGCGCACGCCGCTGACGCGGCTGCGCCTCGAAGCCGAGATGAGCGTCGCGAACGACGACGCGCGGACGGCGATGCAGACGGATGTCGAGCAGATGGACTCGATCATCAGCCAGTTCCTCGACTACGCGCGACCGCTGGAAAGCCAGCATGCCTTCGAGACGGTCGACCTGGCGGCGCTGGTCGCCGACGCGCTATCCGGCGCGACCGACGACCTCGTCGATCTCGAGACCGACCTGAATCCGACGGCGCCGGTCCATGCGCACCCGACCGAGATCCGCCGCGTCGTGGCCAACCTGATCGAGAACGCGCGACGCTACGGCGCGACGCCTGGCAGCGACCGCGTCGCGCTGACCATCCGCACCTGCGACCAGCCGCCGCGCGTGGAAGTCGCCGATCGGGGACCCGGCATCCCGGCCGCGGAGATCAAGCGCATGAAGCAGCCGTTCACGCGGCTCGACGCGGCCCGCGGCCAGGCCAACGGAGCCGGGCTGGGTCTCGCGATCATCGAGCGCATCGCCCAGCGTCATCGGGCCCGCTTCGAACTCGCACCGCGCCACGGCGGCGGGCTGTCCGCATCGTTCGTCTTTCCGCGCCGCGCCTGACCCGCTCGCCCGCCCGGCGACGTCGGGTCAGCGCCGCTCGATCAGGACGACGGCTTCGGCGGCGATGCCCTCGCCCCGTCCGGTGAAGCCCAGCCGCTCGGTGGTCTTCGCCTTGACGTTGACGCGACTGGCATCGATGCCGAGATCGGACGCGATGTGGCCGACCATCGCCGGCACGTGAGGCGCCATCTTCGGGGCCTGCGCGATGATCGTCGTGTCGACGTTGACCACCTGCCAGCCGGCGCCGACGAGCAACGCGGCGACGCGGCGCAGCAGGACACGGGAATCGGCCCCCGCGAACTCCGCGGCGGTGTCCGGGAAGTGCCGGCCGATGTCGCCGAGCGCAGCAGCGCCGATCAGCGCGTCGGTGAGCGCGTGCAACAGCACGTCGGCATCGGAGTGTCCGAGCAGGCCCCTGGCATGGGGAATCAGGACGCCACCGACGATCAGCGGCCGGCCTTCGACGAGGGCATGGACATCGAAGCCCTGCCCGACCCGCAAGCCCGTCATCGATCGGGCCGCATCGCCGCCGCGCTAGGCGGGGATGCCATGCAGGTGCAACGACGCCGGGACGCGGCGGCGACCTTCGCAATCGGCCTTGGTGCAGATGCCGTACATCGACAGCGCATGCTCCTGCAGCACGAAGCCGCGCTCCTTTGCGATCCGCTGCTGGCGCTTCTCAATCTCGGCGTCGTAGAACTCCTCGACCTTGCCGCAGGTCAGGCAGACCAGGTGATCGTGATGCGTGCCCTGGTTGAGCTCGAAGACCGCCTTGCCGTTGTCGAAATGGTTGCGGGCCAGCAGGCCGGCCTGTTCGAACTGCGTCAGCACGCGATAGACGGTCGCGAGGCCGATGTCCATGTTGGCCGCCAGCAGCAGCTTGTAGACGTCTTCCGCGCTCATGTGCCGGTGATCGCTGGTCTGGAAGATCTCGAGGATCTTCAGTCGCGGCAAGGTCGCCTTCAGGCCGATCGTCTTCAGCTCGTTCGGATTCGACATGCGGGGTCCTTCGATGAAGCGCACGACGAATGCGCGGGCGCTCGCCAGGTCGTTAAATGGATGCGGCTATCATAACGCCTTCGGGTCGGTGCCCGGCCTCGGCGGCCGCTCGACCGACGCCTTTATCCCGTTCGCGGTCCGCCGCGTCTCGCATGACTCCTCGTTTTCGATTCCGGACCTTCTCGCGCCGCCACGGACCTGCCGCCGGCCGCCTGGTGGGCGCCACCCTGCTCTTCGCGCTCGGTGCCTGCGCCAACCCGCTGTCGCGCGAGCGGCTCGACAGCTACAGCATCACCTACAAGATCAACATCCAGCAGGGCGTCGTCGTGACGCAGGAGATGGCGGACCAGCTCAAGACCGGCATGAGCCGCGATCAGGTGCGCTTCGTGCTCGGAACGCCGATCCTCACCGATCCGTTCCACGTCGATCGGTGGGACTACCCGTTCCGCTTCCAGCCGGGTCGGGGTCGCGTCGAGGAGCGCCGCTTCACCGTGTACTTCGACAAGGATCAGCTGGTCCGTTTCAACGGCGATTCGCTGCCGACCGAGGAAGAATTCGCCGCCAGCCGCAACTTCGCCACCACCCGCATCGTGCGCGCGCCGCTGCTCAGCCGGCCGCTGCCGCAGCTGCCGGGCACGACGGCGCCCGATATCGGCGGGACGTCGGTGACGCCGGGCCGGGTCGAGACCCCCGACCGCCC
>CAHJXF010000412.1 GCA_903644065.1 Betaproteobacteria bacterium | reverse complement strand
CGGACCGCCTCGGCCAGCTTGTCCTTCTCCTGCAGCACGCGCACGCCGTAGCCGCCATCGACGCCCAGGCCCGCCCCGACGTAGAGCCGCAGGCCGTCGGCGACCGACCCGCCGCGCCGGATGCAGTCCTTCAGCACCAGCGCGCCGACGCGCAGGTTGACCACCGGGTTCAACGCGATGTTGGCCCCGCCGAAGTCGTTCAGCTTGTCGCGATGGACCTTCGACATCAGCTGCATCAGGCCCGAAGCGCCCGCGGTGCTCTCGGCGAACGGGTTGAAACCCGACTCCACGCCCATCACCGACAGCAGCAGCAGCGGATCCAGGTCGAGGTCCTTGCCGGTGACGTACGCCGCGTCGACCAGCATGGCGATCGCGTTGCTGTTGATGCGGTACTTCCGCGACAGGTACTGGACGGCGTCGCGCTGCTCCCGGTTGGCCGGTCTCGTGACCGGCGCCCGGGTCCCCGCGAGCGCCGTGGCCGGGCGAACCACCGCCGGCTCGGGAATCACGAGGCCCAGCATGCGGCCGGCCTCGCCGCCCGGATGGGCGATGGCGCCGGCGAGCGGGTCGGGCGGCACGGGCAACAGCGCCAGCGGAGCGGGCTGCGGCTCCGCCACCGGTGCGATCCACGCGCCGATGCCGTGCACGTACTCCGGATGCGCGGCGACGACGGCGGCGACGCCGACCGACAGCAGGCCGACCATCGACAGGCTGTTGTGCATGAGCCGGACGGAGGCCCTGCGGACGGCGCGCCATTCGGCGCGCAGCAACTTCACATTCATACACACCCCTGTCCCCCGCATCGGCACGACCGATGCGCGGACCTCGGACCGGAACGCCATGCCTCGGATCGGCACGACGCGGAACGGCGATTGCACGAAGAAACGCCTTCGCGAAGGCTGGCGGTCGAATGGCGGCGAGCCCGCCCGGGCCGATCGATCATCGTCGACCCGTACCACCGACCACCAGTTGCACCCGGACGAGACAACGCTCGTGATGTGGGACGACATGGGCGTCCGGGAAACCCGCTCGCAGGGACGGGGCGCCGAGTGGTCGGGCGCATCGCATCACCTGGACCGAAGGCCGGCCGAGAGCCCGGCTTGAAACCGCCGGATCATCGACCGGCGCGGGAAAGGAGCGCGAAAGGTACGCAGCACGAAAACAACGGTCAATCAGGGAAATGTTAACTTTCGATTGCCACGACCGGGGTCCGCGCCGTCGACTCGGATTGGTTCGGACACGGTGACGACCTTTCCCGCCCGCCGCATCCGCGAACACGATGACCCAGAAGTACGACGACCTTCGCGACTTCGCCGCTCGACTCGAACGCACCGGCGCCCTCCGACGCATCGCCGTGCCGGTTTCGCCGCGCCTGGAGATGACCGAGATCTGCGACCGCACCCTGCGCGCGGGCGGGCCGGCCCTGTGGTTCGAGCATCCCACCGGGTCGCGCATGCCGGTGCTGGCCAACCTGTTCGGGACCGTCGAGCGGGTCGCCGCCGGCATGGGACAGGACTCGATCGCCGCGCTCCGCGATGTCGGCACGTTGCTGGCCCGGCTGAAGGAGCCCGAACCGCCGCGCGGCTTCAAGGACGCGGGGCGCCTGATCGGCATGATCAAGGCGTTGCGCGACATGGCGCCCCGGGTCGTGAAGCGGCCTGCCTGCCAACGCAACGTCGTCGAAGGCAGGGACGTCGACCTGGGCGCGCTGCCGATCCAGACCTGCTGGCCCGACGACGCCGGCCCGCTGATCACCTGGGGCCTGGTCGTCACGCGCGGCCCGCAGGACGTGCCCGCTCCGCGCAGGCGGCAGAACCTCGGCATCTATCGGCAGCAGGTGATCGACCGCCACCAGGTGATCATGCGCTGGCTCGCCCATCGGGGCGGCGCGCTCGACTTTCGCGAGTTCGCGAGGGCGCATCCGGGTCGACCCTTCCCGCTCGCCGTGGCCCTCGGCACCGACCCCGCGACCATCCTCGGGGCCGTGACGCCGGTGCCCGACTCGTTGTCCGAATATCAGTTCGCCGGCCTCCTGCGCGGCGGGCCGACCGAAGTGGCGCCGTGCCTCGGCGTCGACCTGCAGGTCCCGGCGCGCGCCGAGATCGTCCTCGAGGGCCACATCCCGCCGGCCGAAGCGGGCTTCGCGGGACGGAGCGCGCTCGGCGTGCCGCTCGCCGAACGCGGCGGCTACCTGCATGCGCTCGAAGGGCCGTTCGGCGACCACACCGGGTACTACAACGAGCGCGACTGGTTCCCGGTCTTCCAGATCGATCGCATCACGATGCGCGACGATCCGGTCTACCACTCCACGTACACCGGCAAGCCGCCCGACGAGCCGGCGATCCTCGGCGTCGCGCTGAACGAGGTGTTCGTCCCGATCCTGCAGAAGCAGTTTCCCGAGATCGTCGACTTCTACCTGCCGCCCGAAGGCTGCAGCTATCGCATGGCGCTGGTCAGCATCCGCAAGAGCTACCCGGGGCATGCCAAGCGGGTGATGTTCGGCATCTGGAGCTTCCTGCGCCAGTTCATGTACACGAAGTTCATCGTCGTGGTCGACGACGACGTCGACGTGCGCGACTGGCGGGAGGTGATCTGGGCGATCACGACGCGGGTGGACCCGACGCGCGACACGACGCTGGTCGACCACACGCCGATCGACTACCTCGATTTCGCGTCGCCGGTCTCGGGGCTCGGTTCCAAGATGGGCCTCGACGCGACCGGCAAGTGGCCCGGGGAGACGACGCGCGAGTGGGGCCGCCCGATCGTCATGGATGCCGCCGTCAAGTCGCGCATCGACGCGCTGTGGTCTTCGCTGCTGCCGTGAAGCCGTCGTCGTTCGCCACGAACGGTGGATCGAACGACCGCCGCCTCAAGTCGGCGGCGCCGCGGCCGATGAAGTTCCGATCGGCACGCACCGCCGCCACCGGCTCTACCATGCCCACGTCCCCAGACGACCTCCCGCTTGCAGTCCTGCCCGGCGCATCCGGTCGGCGCGGGCGCGATGGCGACGTGCCGGCGGGGGCGCAGCCGGACGACGGGCCGCGGGCCGTCCGGCTGATCGAGCGCG
>CAHJXF010000411.1 GCA_903644065.1 Betaproteobacteria bacterium | reverse complement strand
GACCACGACCGACAGGTCCCCCGGGTAGGGATGGCCGAGGAGCGAGCTCACGGTCCGGCCCACCAGGTCGGCCTCGTTGCGGGCCGGCACGATCGCGACCACGCGCGGCCAGGCGTCGGGCGCCGCGCCCCGCCGCAATCCCGCATGCATCGCGCGATCGTCCTGTCCGGCGCGCCAGAAACCGCCGCGCCCGAGCGCCAGGTAGATCCAGATGGCCAGTACGCCGACCGCCACGACGAGGCCGATCATCGAGAAGCCCCGGCGAGATCGCTCGCACCCGGCCGCGCCGTCCGGTCCCTCATGCGAGCCGCCCGTCCGCGCGATACCACGCGATCGCATCACGCAACGCGTCGACGTACGGCCGGGCGACATAGCCGAGCTCGCGCACCGCCTTGGCCGACGTGAAGAACATGCGGTAGCGGGCCAGATGCAGCCCGTCCACCGTGAGGAAGGGTTCGCGGCCGGTGCGGCGCGCCCAGGCCTCGGCGACATAGGCGAGCGGATACAGCAGCGGACGCGGCAACTCGACGGTGGGCGGTCGACGGCCGACCAGGCGCGCGATGTCGCCCAGCATCGTGCCCAGCGACACGTCCTGCCCGCCGAGGATGTAGCGCTCGCCGACGCGACCGCGATGCAGCGCGGCGAGGTGTCCGGCGGCCACGTCGTCGACGTGCACGAGGTTGAGCCCGGTGGCGACGAAGGCCGGCATGCGACCCGACGCGGCCTCGACGATGATGCGGCCGGTCGGCGTGGGCTTCGCGTCGCGCGGGCCGATCGGCGTGGACGGATTGACGATGACGGCCGGCAGCCGGTCGCGGTCGACCAGGTCGCGGACCACCCGTTCGGCTGCGACCTTGCTGCGCTTGTACGCGCCGATCGCCTGGTCTTCGCCGAGGCCGCGGGTCTCGTCGGCCGGCACGCCGTCGGCCCCGAGCGCGAGGGTCGCCACGCTGCTGGTGTAGACCACCCGCTCCACCCGGGCACGTAGCGCTGCTTGCATCACGTTGCGCGTGCCGTCCACGTTGGTGCGCACGATCTCCTCGGGCTCCCGCGCCCAGAGACGATAGTCGGCCGCGACGTGGAACACGTGGCGCACGCCGTCCACCGCACGGTCGACGGCGTCGGCATCGCGGATGTCGGCGCGCACGACCTCGACCGGCAGCCCGTCGAGGTTGGCGACCGGGCCGGTGCCGCGCACCATCGCGCGCACGGCGAAACCGGCGGCCAGCGCCTGGCGGGCGACGGCCGAGCCGAGGAAGCCCCCCGCGCCGGTGACGAGCACCATCGAACCGTCAGGCATCGACGGCGCGAAGCGCGGCCTTCGGTGCGCGGGTCGAGGCGGGCTTCGCGCACGGGAGGCCGAGGCGGAACGGACGATGGACGGACGGCATGCAAGCGACGCGGTGATGACGAAGCGGCGAATTTTATCGACGAACGGCCCTGCGCAGAGCGCGTCGGCTGTCGGACAACGACGCATGCGACGACTTCGGTCGTTAAAACGCCCGGACCCGATGTCAAAGCCCGGCAGGTCTGTGATCATCGGTGTCCGGTCGCGCGTTCCCCCACGACGCGCGTCGCTCCTTTCTGCAAGGACAACCTTGGCCAAGATCCCCGCTGGTGTCGGTCCCCGCTTCCCGCAGGTCGTCGTGCTGGTCGGCGCGACCGGCGACCTGGCCCGGCGGAAGCTGCTGCCCGGCCTGTTCTACCTGTCGACCGCCGGCTTCATCCCGGGCTGCCGCATCATCGGCATGTCGCTCGACGATCTCGATGTCGACGGTTTCCGGCAGCAGGCGCGCTCGGCGCTCGACGAGTTCTCGACCCGCAAGTTCAGCGAGGAAGAGTGGACGGCGTTCGCCGCGGCGCTCGACTACGTGCCGCTGTCGGCCGGACCCGAGCGGTTGAGGGCGGCGGTCGAGCAGGCCGAAGCCCGGCTGAGCAGCACCTTTCCCGGCGAGAGCCGCCGACTCCACTATCTGAGCGTGCCGCCGAAGGCCGCCTTGCCGGTCGTGCGGCTGCTCGGCGAGGCGGGCCTGATCGAGCGCTCGCGCATCGTCATGGAGAAGCCGTTCGGCATCGACCTCGCCAGTTCCGTGTCGCTGAACTCGAAGCTGCACGAGGTGTTCTCCGAGGACCAGATCTTCCGCATCGATCACTTCCTCGGCAAGGAGCCGGCGCAGAACATCCTGGCGTTCCGCTTCGCCAACGGCCTCTTCGAGCCGATCTGGAACCGCAACTTCATCGACCACGTGCAGATCGACGTGCCCGAGACGCTCGGCCTCGGCAAGCGCGCGGGCTTCTACGAGGCGACCGGTGCGTTCCGCGACATGGTCGTCACCCACCTGTTCCAGATCCTCGCGTTCATGGCGATGGAGCCGCCGACGTCGCTCGAGCCGATCCCGATCAGCGAGGAGAAGAACAAGGTCTTCCGCAGCATGCTGCCGATCGCGCCGACCGACGTCGTGCGCGGCCAGTACACCGGCTATCGCGCCGAGGAAGGCGTCAACCCGGAGAGCGAGACCGAGACGTTCATCGCGCTGAAGTGCTCGATCGACAACTGGCGCTGGGCCGGCGTGCCGTTCTATCTGCGCACCGGCAAGCGGCTGGCCGAGGGCCAACGCATCATCTCGATCGCGTTCCGGGAGCCGCCGAAGAGCATGTTCCCGGCAGGGTCCGGCGTCGGCTCGCAGGGACCCGACCACCTGACGTTCGACCTCGCCGACGCATCGAAGATGTCGCTGTCGTTCTACGGCAAGCGGCCGGGACCCGGCATGCGGCTCGACAAGCTCAGCTTGCAGTTCGCGATGCACGACACCGGCTTCATCGGCGACGTCCTCGAAGCCTACGAACGCCTGATCCTCGACGCGATGCGCGGCGATCGCACCCTGTTCACGGCCGCCGAAGGCATCGAGCGGTTGTGGGAGGTGTCGACGCCGCTGCTCGAGGCGCCGCCGCCGGTGCGCTTCTACGCGCCCGGATCGTGGGGCCCCAACGCGATCCATCAACTGGTGGCGCCGCGCGCGTGGCGGCTGCCGTTCGAGCGCGCCTGGCGCGGGGCGAATCCGTGACGG
>CAHJXF010000410.1 GCA_903644065.1 Betaproteobacteria bacterium | reverse complement strand
GGCGGCGTGGATACGCGGCCGCAGCGCGAAGCGCGGAAAGACGACGGGTCCGGCGCACGCGACGCGTCGCGCGACGACGCGTCGCGGGACCGACCCCCTCAGGCGTCCGCGTCGGCCCCGGCGAGCGGCTGGGCCAGCACCTTGTCGATCCGCTGGCCGTCCATGTCGACGATCTCGAAGCGCCACTTGTCCCACTCGACGTGGTCGGCTTCGATCGGGACGCGGCCGAGCAGCTGCATCAGCATGCCGGCCAGCGTGTGGTATCGACCGCGCTCCTCCTCGACGACGGCACGCAGGTCGAGGATGTCCTTCAGCTCCGGGATGGCCAGCATCCCGTCGAGCAGCCACGAGCCGTCGTCGCGCTGCACGGCCCAGGAATCCGCCCGGTTCGACGTATGGAACTCGCCGGTGATGGCTTCGAGCAGATCGTGGAGCGTGACCATGCCCTGCACGTCGCCGTACTCGTCGACGACGATCGCGCTGTGCACGCTGGAGCTGCGAAAACTGGCCAGCAGGTCCGTGCCGTTCATCGTCTCCGGCACGAAGACCGCGGGTTGCAGGTTGGCCCGCAGGTCGATCGCTTCGTGGCGCAGCATCTGGCCGAGCAGCATCTTCGAGCTCGCCATGCCGAGCACCTCGTCCCACCCGCCCGCGCACACCGGGAAGCGCGAATGGTCCGATTCCTGGATCTTCCGCAGGTTCTCCTCGAGCGCATCGGTGGCATCGAGCGCGACCAGCTCCAGGCGCGGGATCATCAGCGAGACCACGGGCCGATCGTCGAGGCGGAACACGTTGCGCGCCATCTCGTGCTCGTGCGGGTCGATGACGCCGGCGTCGGACCCCTCCTCGAGGATCGAATGGATCTCTTCCTCGGTGACGGCGTTGTTGGTCTTGTCGCGCAAGCCGAGCAGGCGGAGCAGGACCTCGGTGGACAGCGTCAGCAGCTTGACGAACGGCTTGGTGACGATGCCCAGCACCTGCATCGGCCGCGCGACGAAGCGCGCGATCGCCTCGGGACGGATCTGCGCGACCCGCTTCGGCACGAGCTCGCCGATGACGATCGAGAAGTACGTGATGACGATCACCGCGAGCGCCGTGGACCCGAGGTCGGCATGGTCCTTCCCGATGCCGAGGCCCTGCATCCACAGCGACAGCGGCCGCGCCACCACGGCCTCGCCCACCACGCCGTTGAGGATGCCGATCGACGTGATGCCGATGGCGATGGTCGACAGGAAGCGCGTCGGTTCCTCGGCCAGTTCCAGGGCTGCCGCGGCGCCCGGCTGATGGTCGTCGGCCATCTTCTGCATCCGGCCGCGGCGCGCGGTGACCAGTGCGATTTCCGACATCGCGAAGACCCCGTTGATCAGGATCAACACGAACAGCAGAGCGATTTCCATTGAGTGCGCCGAAGTCGGCGTCCGACGACCGCGAGACGGCCACCGCAACGATTCTACAGTCGGCGGTCCGGGCGACCCGACATTCGTCGGTCGGGGCGGGAGCGTGTCGCCACCAGACGACGAAGCCGCCGCCGGGGACGACTACGCAGCGACGATCACGCGGCGACGATCACGCAGCGACGATCACGCAGCGACGATCATGCAGCGACAATCACCCGACGAGGCCACGCGGCACGATCTCGCACCGACGCAACCCGGTGCGGGGCGCGGCGGCGCGACGCCGCGTGCGCGTCGAGGACAAGCGCTCAGCCGACGAGACCGGCGGGCACCTTGCCGCCGTTGGCCGCGAGTTGCTGCATGACCTGCTTCTGCAGCCAGATGTTCATCGTCGCCGAGTCGTCCATGTCGCCGCTGTAGTGCAGCTCGGTGGCAAGCTGCTTGCGATGGTCGAGGCTGCTGTCGAGGCCGAGCAGCTTCATCAGGTCGACGATCGACGTGCGCCAGTTGAGCTTTTCCGGGTTCTTGCTCGCCATGTCCGACAGCACCTGGTCGACGTCGACCGGTGGGGCGGTCGCCACCGCGCTCGGCGTCGTGGCGGCGGGTGTCGTGGTCACCGTCGTCGATCCTCCCGGTGTCGCGCCGGTCGGCGACGCGTTGGCGGGATGGCTGGAGGGGAAGATCTTCGAGAAGATGTTGGCGAGGATACCCATGGGTCGTGTCCACTAAGGAATCGCTTGCGCGACGGGCAGCCAGTGTCACCGCGCGACCGCGGCACCGCTGTCGGACGCGCTCGGAACGCGGCATCGTGGCGGTGGGCGCGTCGTCGCCGACCGCGTCGTCGTGGCCCCGGCACCGCGCCGGGCGCGAGGGGGAAACGTAGAATCCTCGCGGAGCGGGCCCCTCGCCGGATCGGCAGGGCGCTGCGACGCGACCGAGGAAAGCGGATGGCGGCGGAATCCCTGCACGACGGCGTGACCCCGACCTTCGTCGAACGGCTGGCGCGGCGCTGGAGCGGCAGCCGCACGCTGCTCTGCGTGGGACTCGACCCGGATCCCGCGCGCTTTCCCCGGCACCTCGCCGGCCCCGGCGCGATCCTCGACTTCTGCACGGCGATCGTCGACGCCACGCACGACCTGGTCTGCGCGTTCAAGCCGCAGATCGCCTACTTCGCGGCGCATCGCGCGGAAGACCAGCTCGAGGCCCTAATCGAGCACGTCCACGCGCGCTATCCCGAGGTGCCGGTGATCCTCGACGCGAAGCGCGGCGATATCGGCGCGACCTCCGACCAGTACGCCCGCGAGGTGTTCGAGCGCTATCGCGCCGACGCCGTGACGCTGCAGCCGTACCAGGGGTACGACGCGATCGCCCCCTACCTCGCCTACCCCGACAAGGGCGCGATCATCCTGTGCCGCACCTCGAACGCCAGCGGCGACGAACTGCAATCGTTGCGCCTCGCCGACCAGGGCGGCGACCCCCTCTATCTGCATGTCGCCCGCCAAGTGGCCGAACGCTGGAACACGAACGGCCAGTGCGGGCTGGTCGTCGGCGCCACGTATCCGAACGAGCTCGCCGCCGTGCGCGCGGCGGTCGGCGACCTGCCGATCCTGGTTCCGGGCATCGGCGCGCAGGGCGGCGATCTGGAAGCGTCGGTCGCGGCCGGCGCGACCGCCGGCGGC
>CAHJXF010000409.1 GCA_903644065.1 Betaproteobacteria bacterium | reverse complement strand
CGCCGGGCGCAGCGGCGACCGCCCCGGTCGACGCGCCCTGGGGCTACGCGGCGGCGCTGGTCTCGGCTTTCGTGTGGGCCGCCTATTCGCTGACGGGCCAGCGCTGGCGGCAGGCCGGCACGACCTATCCCACCGCCGCGGTCGGTCTGTTCTGCCTGGTGTCGGGTGCGCTCGCACTTCTCTGTCACGCCGTGCTCGAACCCGCCTACCGCTTCGCGGGCGACGACCTGTGGCCCATCGCCGCGCTGGCGATCGGACCGATGGGCGCGGCCTTCTTCCTGTGGGACGCGGCGCTGGCGCGAGGCGATGCGCGCGCCATCGGCACGCTGGCCTATCTCACTCCGCTGCTGTCGACCGCGCTGCTCGGCGCCGACGATCCATCGCGCTTCGGCTGGGCGATCGGCGCCGCGCTGCTGCTGGTGGTCGGTGGCGCCTGGATCGGCGCGCGGCGCTGACGCGACGACTGGACGACTTGACGACACGACGACACGACGACACGGCGAAACGGCGACTCGACGACTCGACGACTCGACGACTCGACGACACGGCGACACGACGACTCGACGATGTCGCGGCGTCGTCGCAGCGACGACGCGACGACGCGACGACGCGACGACCCGTCAGGCCAGGTCGCCCCACAGGTCGTGCCCGTCGGCGCCGGTGATGCGCACGGTGGCGAAGCCGCCGACGCGGACTTTTTGTCGCCAGGCCAGCCGCGCACTCGCCGAGGTGGGCGGCGAAATGAACACGTTGCCGTCGATCTCCGGTGCGTCGGCCGACGAGCGGGCCACGCCGCCGTCCGCGTTGACGTCGTCGATCAGCACCCGCTGGAGCTTGCCCACGTGGCGGCGCAGTCGCCTGGCCGAGATCGCTTCCTGGACCGCCATGAAGCGCGCGCGACGCTCGTTGCGCACCTCGTCGGGCAAGGCGCCGTCGAGCTGGTTCGCCGTCGCGCCGTCGACCGGCGAGTACGCGAAGCAGCCCACCCGATCGAGCTCGGCTTCGCGCAGGAAGTCGAGCAGGTACTCGAACTCGGCTTCCGTCTCGCCAGGAAAGCCGGCGATGAACGTCGAGCGGATCGTGAGATCGGGACAGAGGGCGCGCCAGGCCCGGATGCGATCGAGGTTGCGCTCGCCGGACGCCGGCCGCTTCATGCGCTTCAACACGTCCGGATGCGCGTGCTGGAACGGCACGTCGAGGTACGGCAGCACCTGCCCGTCGGCCATCAGCGGGAGGACCTCGTCGACCGACGGATAGGGATAGACGTAATGCAGTCGCACCCAGGCCGCGCCGGTGTCCGACCCGTGGCCCGACCCGTGGCCCGACCCGCCGCCGGTCAGCCGGGCGAGTTCGCGCACCAGCTCGGTCATGCGGGTCTTCACGGGCCGGCCGTCGACGAAGTCGGTCCGGTAGCGCAGGTCCACCCCGTAGGCACTGGTGTCCTGCGAGATCACCAGCAGCTCCCGTACGCCGCTCTTCAGCAGGCTCTCGGCTTCGCGGACCACCTCGCCGACGGGTCGCGACACGAGATCGCCGCGCATCGACGGAATGATGCAGAAGCTGCAGCGGTGGTTGCAGCCTTCGGAGATCTTGAGATAGGCGTAGTGCTTCGGCGTCAGCTTGACGCCGTGCTCGGCCACGCGCGTGAACGCGAGATCGACGAACGGGTCGTGCGGCTTCGGCAGGTGGACGTGGACGTGCCGCATCACCTCGGCCGACGCGTGCGGACCGGTGACGGCGAGGACCTTCGGGTGCACCTTCGCCACGATGTCCCGCCCCGCCGCGTCCTTCTTCGCGCCGAGGCAGCCGGTGACGATCACCTTGCCGTTCTCCGCGAGCGCCTCGCCGATGGCGTCCAGCGACTCCTGCACGGCCGCGTCGATGAAGCCGCAGGTGTTGACGATCACCAGGTCGGCGCCGTCGTAGGTCTTCGACGTCTCGTAGCCCTCGGCCTTCAGCTGCGTGAGGATCTGTTCGGAGTCGACGAGCGCCTTCGGGCAGCCGAGGGAGACGAAGCCGACGCGGGGAGCGGGAACGTGGGTCATGGATGAAGAGGTGGTCGATGGCGACGGGCCGGCGCGGTCCCGACACGCGGCCGGTCGCACACGACGCCGTCGAGATCCGGCGCGAACCGGAGTGGCGAGGCGGGCGCCGATGCGCACGGACGCACGCATCGAGCGAACCCCGCAGGCCGCGGCCAGCGTGCCGGACGCCGGGTGGCAGGGCCGGGTCGTTACTTCTTCGCCTTCTCGGCGACCGACGGCACCGCGGCGCCGCCGTTGAACGGGAACGGCGAGCCGAACATCGAACGGGTCTGGCTCTGCATCTGCTCCTGCATCTGCATGAACATGTTCTTGCTCTGTTCCATGTAGCTGCCCATCATCGACTGCATCATCGGCGCCTGACCCGCCAGGAACTGGCTCCACACTTCCGGCCCGAACCCCTTGCCGTCGTACAGCGTGCGTCCGGTGTCGCCGAGTTGTTCCTTCATCGTCTGCTGGATGTCGATGAACGCCTGGATGTTCTTCTCGAGGTAGGTGCCCATCATCCCCTGCATCGCATGGCCGTAGAAGCGGATCATGTGGGCCAGCATCGGCGACGTGAACATCGGCACGCCGCCGCCCTCTTCCTCGAGGATGATCTGCAGCAGGATCGAGCGGGTCAGGTCCTCCTGCGACTTCGCGTCGAGCACCTGGAACTCCTCCTGGTCGAGCACCAGCTGCTTGACGTCGGCCAGCGTGATGTAGGTGCTGGTCTCGGTGTCGTACAACCGTCGGTTCGGATACTTCTTGATCAACCGGGCTTTCGCCATGGGATCTCCAGAGGGCCGAAGGACGCGGCGCGCGTCGACCGACGCGTTCGCGGGCTACCGGCACCGTCGCGAAGGCTGTTCGCCCCGCGACCGGATGGGATGGGGCTGGATTTTACATGACGAAATCGCGACCGCGTCGGCGCGGAGGACTGGCCGCGACCCGCACGGTGGCTGACGAGAAGACGAGCTAACGAGCGGCTCGGCCCGCCACCGTCTCGTCGGCCGCCAAGTCCTGCCAGCGCCGATCCGCACAATGCACCACGTCCCCGATGACGAGGAT
>CAHJXF010000408.1 GCA_903644065.1 Betaproteobacteria bacterium | reverse complement strand
GTCGCGGTCCTTGCCGAGGACGTTCGTGTACGTGTGGTGCTCGATGTTGTGGGAGTGGCGCCAGTCGTCGCCGGTGCAGGCCGTGTCCCACTCGTAGTCGGCGCCGCGGAGCGCGGGGTCGGGACTTCGTTGCCGTTGGAGCTCGCGCAACGCCAGTGCCGCGGCGCCGAGCGTGCCCGAGACCCACACGTCGTCGCCCGCGCGGGCCGCGGCGCGCCGCAAGGCCGTGCCGGTCTCGACATCGCCGAAGATCGTCACGCAGGCAGCGAGCGGGCCGCGCGTGGTGTCGCCGCCGATCAGGGCGCAGTCAAAGGCATCGGCGCACTCGAAGAGACCTCGCGCGAACGCGGCGAGCCACGGCTCGTCGACCGATGGCAGGGCCAGCGCGAGCGTGAAGCCGAGCGGACGCGCGCCCATCGCCGCGAGGTCGGAGAGGTTGACCGCCAGCGTCTTCCAGCCGACCGAAGACGGGTCCGCGTCGACGAAGAAGTGCCGATCGGCGACCAGCAGGTCGGTCGACACCGCGAGCGCGTGGCCGGGCAACGGCGCCAGCAAGGCGCAGTCGTCGCCGATGCCGAGCAGGAGGCGCGCATCGACCCTCCCCGGGGCGCGATCGAAATAGCGGGCGATCAGCTCGAACTCGTTCACGCGCTGCGCCGCTGGCAACGGCCGGTAGCCCCTGCGATCGACGTATATGCGCGCGTGCGCATGAACGTACGCATGCGCGTGAACGTGCGCATGCGCGGCTCGGCCACCGTCGCCCTTCGCGCGCCGTGACGCACGGGCGTGCCGTGCTGGACAGGCGACTCGGCGACCGCGTTCAGCGCGGGCGTCCGCGTTGCGTGCTCTCGTGCGGTCGCAGGTCGGCGCCGAGCTTGTCGAGCACCCCGTTGACGTACTTGAAACCGTCGGTGCCGCCGAACGACTTGGCGACTTCGACCGCTTCGTTGAGGATCACGCGATACGGGATCTCGACGTGATGCGCCATCTCGTACGCGCCGATCAACAGCACCGCATGCTCGACCGGCGACAGCTCGACGATCGGCCGGTCCAGGTGCGGCGTGACGGCGGCCCGCAACGGCGCCGCCTCGCGGATCACGCCGTGCAGCAGCGCACCGTAGTGCTCCGCATCGGCCTTCTCGAAGCCGGGCGTCTCGCGGATGTGCGCGTCGATCGCGCCGGCGTTCTCGTTGCCCGCATCGCGCGACAGCAGCCATTCGTAGAGGCCCTGCAACGCGAACTCGCGCGAGCGCCGCCGGGCGCTCTTCGGCGGCCCCTTGCGGGTCGGCGGGTCGGCGACTGCGGACGGGACGGCCGGATCGGCGGGGGACGGCGTATTCAAGACGGACTCGGTCGCGGACGGACGTTGATCGGGGATGGGTGGGCGCCGCCGATGCGACGGCGACCGTGCGGATGCGGCGGCCGGCGCGGCCGGTGCGTCAAGGAATCTCTTCTTCCTCGTCGGCCGCAGCGAGGTCTTCGAGGCGGCTGGCGAGGTTGGCCATCTCGACCGCGGCCCGCGCGGCGTCGCGGCCCTTGTCTTCCGCGCGCACCTCGGCCTGCGCGTCGTCCTCGGTGGTCAGCACGCCGTTGGCGACCGGGATGCCGAAGCCGAGTGCGACGTCCGAGATGCCCTTCGCGCTCTCGTTGGCGACCAGCTCGAAGTGATAGGTCTCGCCCCGGATCACCGCCCCCAGCGCGACCAGCGCGTCGAACTGGTCGGCCTCGGCCATCTTCTGCAGCGCGAACGGGATCTCGAGGGCACCGGGCACGGTCGCGATCAGCACGTCCTCGGCCCGCACGCCGAGCGACAGCAGCTCGGTGACGCAGGCCTTCCGCAACGCCAGGCACACCGGCTCGTTGAAGCGCGACTGCACGATGCCGACGCGCAGGTCGGCGCCGGCCAGTTCGGGAACGAGGATCTCGACGCTCATCAGGGGTCCACGTAGCCGCTGACGCGCAGGTCGTAACCCGTCATCGACGGCATCTTGCGCGGCTTGGCGAGCAGCCGCATGCGGCCGACGCCGAGGTCGCGCAGGATCTGAGCGCCGATACCGTAGGTGCGCAGGTCCATCTTGCGTTCGACGTGGGTCTCGCGGCAGACGCCGGTGCGATCGACCTCCGCGAGCGAAGCGAACTGGCCGAACAGCCGCTCGGCCGACTCGTTGCAGTTGAGCAGCACCAGCACGCCCGACTCGGCCTGCGAGATCGCTTCGAGCGCACGGGCCACGGTCCAGGAATGCGTCGAGGTCCCGTCGTCGATCATGTCGAGCAGCGACGTCGGCTCGTGCACGCGGACCAGCGTCTCGCGCTCCGGATCGACGGTGCCGCGGGTCAGCGCGACATGCGCCGCGCCGCTCGGCTGGTCGCGATAGGCCACGGCGCGAAGCGGCCCGTGCACGGTCGACACGTCGCGCTCGGCGACCCGCTGGATCAGGCTCTCGTTGGCCGCGCGGTAGTGGATCAGGTCGGCGATGGTGCCGATCTTGAGGCCGTGCTCCGCGGCGAAGGTCATCAGGTCCGGCAGGCGCGCCATCGAGCCGTCGTCCTTCAGCACCTCGCAGATCACGGCCGCCGGCACGCTGCCCGCCATGCGGGCCAGATCGCAACCCGCCTCGGTGTGACCGGCGCGGATCAGCACGCCGCCCTGCTCCGCGCGAATCGGGAAGACGTGTCCCGGCTGCACGAGGTCGGCCGGCTTCGCGTCCTTCGCCACGGCGGCCTGGATGGTGCGTGCCCGGTCGCCGGCCGAGATGCCGGTGGTCACGCCTTCTGCGGCCTCGATCGACATCGTGAACTTGGTGCCGTAGCGCGTGCCGTTGGCGACCGTCATCAACGGCAGCTGCAGCTGCCGGCAGCGCTCCTCGGTCAGCGTCAGGCAGATCAGTCCCCGACCGAAGCGCGCCATGAAGTTGATCGCCTCGGGCGTCACGAACTCGGCCGCCAGCACCAGGTCGCCCTCGTTCTCGCGATCCTCCTCGTCGACCAGGATCACCATGCGGCCGGCCGCGAGCTCGGCGACGATCTCGGGGATCGGCGAGATGGCGGCCACGGGGGCCGGCCCGCCGATCGGCGCGTTCGAGGTCACGCTGGCGGGCGAGGCGCTGCCCT
>CAHJXF010000407.1 GCA_903644065.1 Betaproteobacteria bacterium | reverse complement strand
TGCGATCGCCGCGACGCTGGCCCTCGCGGGCCACGGCGCGAGCGGCGCGTCGCTGTCGGTGCGGGTGACCGATCGTTCGTCCGCGCCGCTCGCCGACGCGGTGGTCTATGCGCTGCCGGCCGTGCCGGCCGTCGGCAAGGCGCCGGTCGCGGCGGAGATCGCGCAGGTGAAGCTCGCGTTCACGCCGACCGTCACGGTGGTGCAGACCGGCGCGTCGGTGACCTTCCCGAACCGCGACACGGTGCGCCATCAGGTCTATTCGTTCTCGCCGGCCAAGATCTTCGAGTTGCGCCTCTACGCCGGCCTGCCGTCGGCCCCGCTGGTGTTCGACAAGCCGGGCCTCGTGGTGCTCGGCTGCAACATCCACGACCGCATGCTGGCCTACGTGATGGTGGTCGACACCCCGTGGTTCGGCAAGACCGCCGACGACGGCCGCGTCCGCATCGACGGACTGCCGGCCGGCGACTACAAGGTCTCGATCTGGAGCCCGCGGATGGCGGCGACGTCGGCCCCGCAGGGCGTGACCGTCGGCGCGGACGCGCACCTCGACGCGGCGGTGGACCTGAAGACCGCACCGTGAAGCGGCGTCGACCGCGCACCGGATGGCGTGGCCGGCTCGCGGATCGGCTGCGCATCGGCGGCCTGCAGTCGCGTCTCGTCACGGCCATCGCCGGCCTGCTCTGCGTGCTGCAGGTCGCCACGCTCGCGATGGTCCACGTGGCCGGCGCCAACACCACCCGGGATCACCTCGCCTCCGAGCTGGTCACCGGCGAACGCGTCTTCAACCGCATCCTCGACCAGAGCACCGAACAGCTCGCGCAGGGCGGTCGCATCCTGTCGTCGGACTTCGCGTTTCGCGAAGCGATCGCCACCAAGGACCACGGCACCATCGTCTCGGCGCTGGCCAATCACGGCGCGCGCATCAAGGGCGACGTCATGGTGCTGGTCGGGCTCGACCACCGGGTCATCGCCGACACGCTGCCGACGACGATGGCCGGCCACGTTTTCTCGCTCGCGCGTCTCGTCACCGTCGCCGAGAGCAAGGGCTCGGCCGCGGCGATGGTGCGCATCGACGGCGCGATCTACCAGATGGTCGTCGTGCCGGTCCTCGCCCCGATCCCGATCGCCTGGGTCGCGATCGGCACGCTGATCGACGACGAGGATGCCAACGACATCAAGAAGCTGACCGGCCTGCAGGTCTCGTTCCTCAGTCGCCGCGAGGACTCGGGCTGGATGCTGCAGGGCACGACCCTGCCCGATGCGTTGCGGCTCGGCCTGCTCGACGCCGTGTCGCACCTGACGACGGACCGGCCGGACGGCGCGATCACCGTGGCGCTGGCCGGCGACGACTACCTGACGCTGGTGTCGACCGAGAACCTGTCGGACGACGGGCACGTGGTCGCCATCCTGCAACGGCCGCTCGCCGAAGCGCTGAAGCCCTTCCACCAGCTGCAGCTGCAACTGCTGGTCGTGTCGTTGTTCGCACTGACGCTGGGCATCGCCAGCAGCCTGCTGATCGCGCGCGGCATCGCGCGGCCGGTGCGGTCGCTGTCGACGATCGCGCGGCGGATCGCGAACGGCGAATACACCGATCGACTCGAGATCGACCGCAGCGACGAGATCGGTGACCTCGCGGCCGCGTTCGCGCACATGCGCGACGGCATCACCGAGCGCGAGAGCCGCATCCTCGACCTCGCCTATCGCGACACGCTGACCGGCCTGCCCAACCGCGCGCTGTTCGCGGACCGGCTGCAGCAGGCGATCGCCGTGTCCGCCCGCCTGCAACGGTCGCTGACCGTCGTGATGCTGGACCTCGACCGCTTCAAGTACGTCAACGATGTGCTCGGTCACCACGGCGGCGACCTGCTGCTGGTGGAAGTCAGCCGGCGCCTGCAGCAGGTCGTGCGCCGCGAATCCGACACCATCGCGCGGATGGGCGGCGACGAATTCGCCGTGCTGCTGCCGACCGACGGCAGCGGCGACGTCCTCGGCATGGTGCACAAGTTGCAGACCTGCCTGGACGCGCCCTTCCAGATCGAGGGGCATCTCGTCGATGCGCGCGCGAGCCTCGGCGTCGCCACCTATCCCGAGCACGGCGAGGACCTGGTCGCGCTGTTGCGCCATGCCGACTCGGCGATGTATCTCGCCAAGCGGCACAACACCGGCTACGCGATCTACGACCCGCGCTTCGACGAGGACTCGCGCGAGCGCCTGTCGCTGATGAGCGAGCTGCGCCAGGCGGTCGAACACGACGAGCTGGTGCTCTACTACCAGCCCAAGGTCGATCTCGCCGACGCCACGCGGCTGCAGGTCGAATGCCTGGTGCGCTGGCAGCACGCGACCCGCGGCTTCGTGCCGCCCGACCAGTTCATCCCCTTCGCGGAGCAGACCGGCTACATCTCGGTGATCACGCAATGGGTGATCCGCAGCGGCTTGCGACAGCTGCGCGCGTGGCGCGACACGGGACTCGACGTGGACGCGTCGATCAACATCTCGACCCGCGACCTGATGAGCGCGAACTTCGTGGCGACGCTCGCCGGCCTGCTCGAGGCCGAGCGCTGCTCGGCGCACTGGATCGTGCTCGAGGTGACCGAGACGTCGATCCTCGACGATCCCGGGCATGCCGAGGAGAACATCGAACGCCTGCACGCGCAGGGTTGCCGCATCTCGATCGACGACTTCGGCACCGGCTACTCGTCGCTCGCCTATCTGAAGCGCCTGCGTGTCGACGAGCTCAAGATCGACAAGTCGTTCGTGATGGACATGGCGGCCGATCCGGGCGACGCGGCGATCATCCGCTCGACCATCGAGCTCGGCCACAACATGGGCCTGAAGGTGGTGGCCGAGGGCGTCGAGACCGAAACCGCGTTGCGCCAGCTGCAGGCGATGGGCTGCGACCTGGCGCAAGGCTATCTGATGTGCCGCCCGTTGCCGGCCGACGAAGTCACGCGCTGGCTGCGCGAGTCGCGCTGGGTGGGCCGCTGTCCGGCGCCGCTGGCCGCCTGAGCGCCCGCCCCCCCGAGCCCGTCTGCCCGAGCCCGTCCGCCTCGCCGCGACGATCGTGCACCTCGCGAACCAGCTCGCGAAGTACTGTTACGTCTACAGCGAGGACAT
>CAHJXF010000406.1 GCA_903644065.1 Betaproteobacteria bacterium | reverse complement strand
ATCAAGGCATCGGCGGCGTTGCACCCATCTCCAGACTCTCGTCCAAGAGATACAACCTCTTGACGCTTCACAGCTAGCTAGCTATCCAGTGGCAGACTGCGCTTCGCCCTCGGGAGCAGCGTCATGGACGATGTCGCACTGTTCGAAGCCAAGAATCGCTTGTCCGAGCTGATCGATCGCGTGAAAGCTGGTGAGGAAATCGCCATCACGCGGCGCGGCAGGATCGTGGCCGAGCTCGTGCCCCCCACGCCGAGCAAGGCGGATCGGCAGGCACGCGAAGCGATCGCGACGCTGCGGGAGATTCGTGCCGGCATCACGCTCGGCTCGACGAGCAGTCGCATTCTGATCCGCGAAGGTCGCCGCTGACATGGCGGACGCGGCTCGCGCATTCGTCGTGGATGCGTCGGTCAACGCCGCATGGTTCCCGCCCGACGAAACGACACCGGCGACCGAGGATGCGTTGCAGGCCACGGCCACCCACGACGTGTGGGTGCCGGCGCTCTGGTCGCTGGAGACGGTCAATCTGCTGCTCGGCGCGGAACGTCGCAAGCGCATCGACCGCATGAAGCGTGGCGCGATGATCTCGGCAGCGGCGGCGCTCCGCATCAAGGTCGACCGGGACCGGTGTCGCTCGACCGCCTCGCCCATCTCGCGGGCACCCATTCGCTCAGTGCCTACGACGCGGCCTGCCTCGAGCTCGCGTTGCGCCGTTCGCTACCGCTCGCGTCGAACGATCGCGCGTTGCGGAAAGCCATGGTCTAGGCCGGTGTCGCGGCCTGGTCGGAACGCTGAGGTCGCCGCGCCGCGCCTTCGCGGTCCTATCGCGACCTGCTCAGTTCGTCGCTTTCCCGTCCGCTGACCGAAGGCGATCGGACGCCAGGCGCTCAGAACAGGCTGTTCTGCTTGCCCCGGGTCCGCAGCCGGAACAGCTCGTCGATCGTCACTTCGCGCGCGCCCGGGACGACACGGAACGTATCGCCTGCCGCCACCGTTCCGGTCTGCAGGACCTCGAGATAGAAGCCGCAGAAGCCCGATTGCGTCATCATCTTCGACGCGTGCTTGAAGCCCATCCGTACGTTGAACTTGAAGCACGGATAGCGCGGGCCGTCGACCCGCAGGCGCACCGGCGGCTGGTCCGACGCAACGGCCGGCTCCAGCAGCAGCACGTCGCCGATCCACACGCGGGTCTCGAGCAGGCCTTCGATCGTCAGGTTCTCGCCGAGGAAGCCGGGTGGCAGCGGCTCGTCGACCTGCGTCGCCTGGTGGCGAATCGTCCGCCACGTCGCGTAGTGCTCGATCGGATACGCGTAGATCGCCTTGTCGCGCCCGCCGTGCACCGTCAGGTCGACCTGCTCGTCGCCGGCGAGGCCGAGTTCAGCGAGCGAGATGCGCTGCGGGTCGTCGAGCGTCGAGACGGGCGACTTGCGGATGCCGCTCATCACCTGTTCGCGACGGCCGTCCGGCGCGGGGACGAAGAGCGGCGCGGCGCGGCCGGTGCTGACGGCGAGGATTCTCATGAGGTCATGCGCCGGCGGCGCTCGAAGAAGGAGGAGTGACGAAGCGCTGGCGTTCGATGCGACGCTGCGCCGCGATGGTCGCCGCGATCGCGAGCGCGAACAGCGGCAGCGCCACCCACGGCAGCGCCCGCGAGGCGGGTACGGTGAACGGATGGGCCAGCACCAGGCCGCCGACCGCCGCGCCGACGAACTGCCCGAGGTAGATGGCCGACGTGTTGAGCGCGACGGACACCGACACCAGCGCGGGCGCCAGGTCGACCAGTCGCACCTGCTGCATGCTGTGGGTCGCGATGTTGCCGCTGCCCCACAGGATCGCCGCGGTGACTGCCACGAGGACGCCGAGCGTTCCTCGACCGGCGTCGTACTGCACGGTCCACAGGCCGAACGCGACGGTCATGGACGCCAGCGCCACGAGGATCACGCTCGGCGTCCCGCGGCGCTCGGCGACCCGGGCGGCGACGAGATTGCCGACGAAGCCCGACAGCCCGTACAGCGCCAGCAGCACCGTCAGCATCCACGGCACGGGCGCCAGCGTGTCGTGATACGCGACGACGATGTACGAATACAGGACGAACTGGGCGCTGCCGTGGAGGACCGTCACCGACAACACGCGCAGCAACGTCGGGTGGACGACGATCGCCCGCCACGCCGCACGGTCCACCACCGCGACGTGCAGGTCGGCCGGCACGCGGCGCCACACCAGCAGCGCACCGATCGCCGACAGTGCGCCGACGCCGAGCAGGGCGTTGCGCCAACCGAAGCTTGCCGCGACCAACGCGCCGGCCGGCATGCCGAGCACGATCGCGATCGACCAGCCGAGGAACACGAACGACATGGAGCGCGCGCGACGTTCGGCCGGCACCAGCAGGCTCGCGGTGGCGGCCGCCTGCGGCGTGAACAGCGTGCCCGCGAACGCGGTCGCGACACGGATCGCGAGCAGCGAGCCGTAGCCCGGCGCCGCGGCGGCCGCGACGTGGCCGAGGGCGAACAGCGCGAGCGACGCGGTCAGCACGGTGCGGCGATCGAAGCGACTGGTGATGCCGCTGAGCGGCGGGCCGGACAGGCAGATGCCGAGCGCGAACAGGCCGGCGATCAGGCCGATGGCGGACGGTGACCGGTCGAGATCGCGGGCGATCGTGTCGAGCATGCCGACGAAGCTCAGGGCCCCGGTGCCGATGACGACGTTGCCGAACGCGAGCGACCGGAGCGCGGGGCGCGGCAGTGAGGTGGCGTCGGCGGGGCGGGTCATCGAAGGAGATCGGGTCGAGCGCGACGGCACGCGGCGTCGTGGAGTTTGGAGATTGTGCATCCGCGGGATGCGACGCCACCTGCGCCGCCCTGTCGGCCAGAGCGCTGGACCGCGCTCGCATGGGCTGAATCCGCACGGTCGCGGCGCCTCGGCCGGGACATGACGGAGAACGCGCGATGGTCGACGGTGTGCAGCGGCGGCTATGTGACCCTGCCTCCTCGTCACCCCGGGTCGTGACGAGATGGATCGACCCTTCGTCCTTGTTGATCGACCTTCCCTTCTCGTTGGCTCGACCCTCCCTCCTCGTTGGCTCGACCTTCCCTCCTCGTCACCCCCGGCGAAGGCCGGGGCCC
>CAHJXF010000405.1 GCA_903644065.1 Betaproteobacteria bacterium | reverse complement strand
GGTGAACCGGGCCAGCCGCTCGCGTTCCAGCGCGACCACCTCGGCGGGCGCCTTGCCGACGAAGCTCTGGTTGCCGAGCTTGCCGTTGACCTTGCGGATCTCGCCTTCGAGACGGTCGATCTCCTTCGCGATGCGCTCGCGTTCCGCCGCGGCGTCGACCTGCACGTCGAGCATCAGCAGGGTGTCGCCGACGACCTGCACCGGTGCGCTCGACGCCGTGCCGTCGAGGGCCTCCACGACCGTCACGTCGGACAGCTTGGCGAGCGCCTTCAGGTACGGCGCGATCGTCGCGAGCTGCGCCCGTGCGGCCGCGCTGCGTCCCGCGGCCACCAGCGGCACGCGCCGTGCCGGCGACATGCGCATCGCGCCGCGCAGGTTGCGCACCGCATCGACGGCCGCCTTCAGTTCGGCGACCCACGCGTTGGCCGTGGCGTCGATCTTCTCCGGCTGCGCCGTCGGGTAGCGCTGGACCATGATGCTGGTCACGTCGCCCGCGTCGATGGCGCCGGCGAGCGGCGCCACCTTCTGCCACAGCTCCTCGGTGATGAACGGGATCACCGGATGGGCGAGGCGCAGCGTGGTCTCGAGCACCTTCAGCAGCGTGCGTCGCGTCCCCCGCTTCCCGGCGTCGCTGCCGGTCTGCAACTGCACCTTCGCCAGCTCCAGGTACCAGTCGCAGTACTCGTCCCAGACGAACTGGTAGAGCGCGGTCGCGGCCTGGTCGAAGCGGTACTCGGCGAAGCCCTTCGCGACGTCGGCCTCCGCCTGCTGCAGCCGGCCGACGATCCACCGGTCGGCCTGCGACAGGTCGAGCGGCTCGTCGCCGGCGACCCCGCGGGCCGCGGCGTCGAGGCCCTCGACGTTCATCATCACGAAGCGCGTCGCGTTCCACAGCTTGTTGCAGAAGTTGCGATAGCCCTCGCAGCGCGACAGGTCGAAGTTGAGCGTCATCGACAACGGCGCAAGCGCCGCGAAGGTGAAGCGCAGCGCGTCGGCGCCGAACGCCGGGATGCCGTCGGCGAAGTGCTCGCGGACATAGGCCGCGGCGCGCTGCTTGTGCGCGTCGAGCAGCAGGCTGGCGGTGGACTTCTCGAGCAGCGACTCGAAGTCGATGCCGTCGATCAGGTCGAGCGGATCGAGCGTGTTGCCCTTCGACTTCGACATCTTCTGCCCGTCGGCGTCGCGAACCATCGCGTTGATGTACACGTCGCGAAACGGCACCCGGTCGGTGAAGTGCAGCGTCATCATGATCATCCGGGCAACCCAAAAGAAGATGATGTCGTTGCCGGTGACCAGCACGTTCGACGGCAGGAAAGTGTCGAGGTCGGCACGCGCGACGGCCGAATCGTCCGGCCAGCCGAGCGACGAGAACGGTACGAGCTGCGACGAGAACCAGGTGTCGAGCACGTCGTCGTCCTGGCGGAGCGGCCCGTGATAACCCGCCGCCTCGGCCTTCGCCCGCGCCTCCGCGGCGCTGCGGGCCACGACGAAGGTCGTGCCGTCGATCGTCGTGCCGTCGGTATGCCACGCCGGGATCTGATGCCCCCACCACAGTTGCCGCGACAGGCACCAGTCCTGGATGTTCGACAGCCAGTGATCGTAGGTCGACTTCCAGTGGTCCGGATGGAAGCGCACGCGGCCGTCGGCCACCGCTTCGAGACCGCGCGCGGCGAGCCCGTCCATCGTCAGGAACCACTGGTCGGTCAGCATCGGCTCGACCACGACGCCGGTCCGGCCGGAGCGGGGCTGCGCCATCGTGTGCGGCTTCGCTTCGAGCAGGAAGCCGTCGCGCTCGAGCCGCGCGACCACGGCCTTCCTCGCCGCGTAGCGATCCAGGCCGCGGAACTCGGGCGGGCCGTTGTCGTTGATCTTCGCGTCGAGCGTGAAGATGACGATCAGCGGCAAGTCGTGGCGCATCGCCGCGCCGTAGTCGTTGAAGTCGTGCGCGCCGGTGATCTTGACGCAGCCGGAGCCGAAGGCCATGTCCACCATCGTGTCGGCGACGATCGGTATGGTGCGGTCGCAGAGCGGCAGCACGACCCGACGGCCGACCAGGTGGCGGTAGCGCGCATCGTCGGGGTGCACGGCCACGGCGCCGTCGGCCAGCATGGTCTCGGGCCGCGTCGTGGCGATGGTCACGCCGCGCAGCGTCGTGCACCGCCCGTCGGCATCCACGACGTCCTGCGGGCCGTCGACGAACGGATAGGCGATGTACCACAGCGTGCCCTGCACCTCGACACTCTCGACCTCGAGGTCCGAGACCGCGGTCATCATCACCGGGTCCCAGTTGACCAGGCGCTTGCCGCGATAGATCAGGCCCTGCTCGTGGAGCCGCACGAAGGCCTCGACCACGCCGCGATCCATGTGCGCGTCCATCGTGTAGTAGCCGGCCTGCTGGCCTTCGGCATCGGCGTACTGCCAGTTGGCCGAATCGCCCAGGCGCCGCATCTGCCGCGTGATGGTCGAGCCCGAGAGCTGCTTCCATTCGCGCACCTTCGCGAGGAAGGCGTCGCGGCCCAGCGCGGCGCGGCTGCTGCCCGCGGCCTCGAGCCGCCGCTCGACGACGATCTGCGTCGCGATGCCGGCATGGTCGGTGCCGACGACCCAGTTGGTGTTGAAGCCGCGCATCCGGTGATAGCGCACCAGCACGTCCATCAGCGTCTGCTGGAACGCGTGACCCATGTGCAGCGTGCCGGTGACGTTGGGCGGCGGCAACTGGATGGTGTAGGCGCTGGCCGGGACGTGCTCGTCGGCGCGATGGCGAAAGTAGCCGCGCGCTTCCCAGACCGGATACCAGTGCGCTTCGATCGCATGCGGCTCGAAGCTCTTGGCGAGCGTCGGCACCGGCCGGTCTGCGGGCGACGTCGGGAAAGAGGGGATTGGTGCTGGGACGGGCATCGACGACTCGTTCTCTGGCAGACTGGCAAAGCCCGCGATTCTAGGGGGAAAGCGTCGCGGCGAGGCGGACGCCGCCGCACGGCCCGCGACGATGCGGTTCGACCAGGGTGCGCATGGAGAGCGGGATGACGAGAGATGAATGCGCGGCGACCGGCCGCCCGGGCCCGCGAATCGTCGGGATCGCGATCGGCGCGGCCCTGGCGCTGGCGGCGGCGGGTTGCGCGACGACGCACGG
>CAHJXF010000404.1 GCA_903644065.1 Betaproteobacteria bacterium | reverse complement strand
TGCTCCAACGAGGCGTCGGCGGCGGCGCTGCTCGGCGCGTCGATCCACTACCCGGTGCGCGGCGCCGTGACCTGGAAGTCGATCGTCGGCACCAACGTCGCGTCCGACGCGCTGTCGAACCTGTCGTCGCCCGGCGTCACGGGCGGCGCGCTGATCATCGTCGGCGAGGACTACGGCGAAGGCGCGAGCGTGATCCAGGAACGCTCGCTGGCGTTCGCCCTCAAGTCGACGCTGTGCCTGTTCGATCCGCGGCCCGATCACGCGACGATGGTCGACCTGGTGGAGAAGGCGTTCGAGCTGTCCGAGGCGTCCAACCTGCCGACGATGATGCAGCTGCGCATCCGCGCCTGCCACGTGCGCGGCAGTTTCGTCTGCCGCGACAATCGCGCGCCGGCGCTGTCGATGCAGCATCCGTTCGACGAGCCGGCCACCTTCGACTACGCGAAGCTGCCGCACCCGCCGGCCACCTTCCGCCAGGAGAAGTTGAAGGGCGAACAGCGCTTGGTGGCGGCACGCGCGTTCATCGTCGAGCACGGCCTGAACGAGGTCGTCGAGCCGCGCGACGGATCGCCGGCCGCCGCGGTCATGGCCGGTATCGGCGTGATCGTGCAGGGCGGTCTCTTCAACACGCTGATGGGCGCGCTGGTCCAGTGCGACCTCGCCGACGCGTTCGGCGCCAGCGACGTATCCATCCTGGTCCTCAACGTGACGTGTCCGCTGGCGCCGACGCAGATCGAGGACTTCTGCCGCCGCCACGACGCGGTGCTGGTCGTCGAGGAGGGGCAGCCCGAGTTCCTCGAGCAGGAGATCGCGACGCTGCTGCGCCGCGCCGCCATCGACACCGCGCTGCACGGCAAGGACGTGCTGCCGATGGCCGGCGAATACAACGTCGAACTGGTCGCGGCCGGCCTGGTCCGCGTCGTCGAGCGGCATCGGCCGGCGATCGATCTCGGCGACGTGCGGCGCTGGCTCGCGGGCAACGTCGAACGCCGCGACGCGATCGCCGCGGTGTTCCACAGCGACGACGGCGCCGGCTTGCCAGCGCGGCCGCCCGGCTTCTGCATCGGCTGCCCGGAGCGCCCGGTGTTCTCGGCCTTGAAGCAGGTGCAGCAGCGGATCGGCAAGGTGCACGTGGCCGCCGACATCGGCTGCCATTCGTTCGCGACCTTCGAGCCGTTCTCGTCCGGCCACTCGATCCTCGGCTACGGCATGAGTCTCGCGTCGGCGGCCGGCGTCGGGCCGATGATGACGCGCCGCACGCTGGCGATCATGGGCGACGGCGGCTTCTGGCACAACGGCCTGTTGTCCGGCGTGCAGTCGGCGCTGTTCAATCGCGACGACGTGGTGCTGCTGATCCTGAAGAACGGCTACACGTCGGCCACCGGCACGCAGGAGATCCTGTCGTCGCCCGACGACGACCCGCAGGTGACCGAGCGCTCTCGCTTCGCCCGCAAGACCACCAGCCTGACCGAGAGCAACCGCGCCATCGAGGACACGCTGACCGGCATGGGCGTGCCGTGGCTGAAGACGGTCGACACGTACGACGTCGACGCGATGATGGGCGCGCTGACCGAGGCCTTCACGACCGAGGTCGCGGGCCTGAAGGTGATCGTCGGCGAAGGCGAGTGCCAGCTCGAGCGGCAGCGGCGCATCAGGCCGGTCCAGGCCGCGCGCGTGCGCGACGGCAAGCGCACCACGCGCGTCAAGTACGGCGTCGACGAGGACACCTGCTCGGGCGACCACTCGTGCATCCGCCTGTCGGGCTGCCCGACGCTGACCCTGAAGGATGCGGACGATCCGCTGAAGGTCGATCCGGTGGTCACCATCACCGAAGGCTGCGTGGGATGTGGTCTTTGCGGCTCGAACGCGCACGCGGCGACGCTGTGTCCGTCGTTCTATCGCATCGAGGTCGTGCGTCATCCGACGCGCTGGGACCGCGTGCGGTCGTGGTTGACGACCAGCGCGGTGGCGCGACGGGCGGCGCTGTCGTGAACGCGCGCACGCTCTCGTCCGCAGCGCCGCTCGATCCGCAGGTACGCGCCGAGCGGCCGCTGACGATCCTCGTCGCGGCGCTCGGCGGCGAGGGCGGCGGCGTGCTGACGCAGTGGATCGTCGAGGCCGCGCTGCACGCCGGCTACCCGGTGCAGAGCACGTCGATCCCCGGCGTCGCGCAGCGCACCGGCGCCACCACCTACTACGTCGAGATCTTTCCGGTGCCGCAGGCCGTGCTCGAAGCGCGCCGGCCCGCGCTTCGTCCGGTCTTGAACCTCGCGCCGGTGGCCGGTCGCATCGACCTGCTGATCGCGTCCGAACTGCTCGAGGCCGCGCGCGTCGCGCAGGCCGGCTTCGTCGATCCGGTGCGCACGATGGTCGTCACGTCGACCTCGCGGGCGCTGACCAACCGCGAGAAGGGCGCGATGGGCGACGGGCGCGAGGACGCGGCGCGACTGCTCGACGTGCTGGTCGGCCACAGTCGCCGGCACGTGGGCTTCGACATGAACGACGAGGCGCGCGCCGCGCGCACCGTGATCAGCGCCGTGATGTTCGGCGCGGTGGCGGGGTCGGGCCTGCTGCCGTTCGACCGCTCGCATTGCGAGGCCGCCATCGCGGCTTCGGGCAAGGGCGTGGAAGCGAGCCTGGCCGGGTTCGAGCGCGGCTACGCGCGGGTGGCCGCCGGTTCGGACCTCGCGACCGCTGTGCCGGCGGTCCGCGAGGTCCGGCGCGAGCGGGACGCCTGGCCCACCGACGTCGCCGACATGATCGGTCACGGCGTCGTTCGCCTGATCGACTACCAGGACCGGCGCTATGCCGATCTCTATCTCGAGCGCGTGGGCCGGACGCTGGCTTTCGAGGACCGCCTCGACCCGGTGGGCGCCCACGGCCACGCACTGACGCGCGAGACCGCGCGCTTCCTCGCGCTGTGGATGGCCTTCGACGACGTGGTGCGGGTGGCGGACCTGAAGACGCGCAGCGATCGCTACGCGCGCATCCGCCGCGAGGTCGGTGCTCGCGACGACGAACTGATGACGGTGCACGATTTCTTCAAGCCGCGCGTCGCCGAGGTCGCCGGCGCGTTGCCGCCGTCGTGGTCGCGGCGCGTGGTCGCGTGGGAAGCGGCGCGGAAGCGCCGCGGCAAGCCGG
>CAHJXF010000403.1 GCA_903644065.1 Betaproteobacteria bacterium | reverse complement strand
ATCGTTCACCCGTTCGTGGCCGGCGGACGCGGACCGCGACCTGCCGCAGCCGCTGGAACGGCGTCGCAGCGATTGTGCGAGGCCGTTTCGGTCCGTCACGACGACGAGTCGGGGCGTCCGGTCGGAGCGTCCGGTCACTGCGCCGACGGCGCCCCGGCAGGTGCCGCGGCCGGCGGCATCGAAGACGGTATCGAGGGCACCGTTGCCGGCAAGCTGAGGCTGTCGAAGACGAACGCGAAGGTATCGGCGTCGAGTTCGATGGCCGACGACAGCGACATGCCCTGCCCGTGTCCCGCGTCGCCGGCCACGCGCAGCAGCACCGGCTTGCCCTGCGGATTGGCGGCCTGCAGGCGCGCCGCCATCTTCAGGCTCTGCCACGGGTCGACGCGCCCGTCGTTGATGCCGGTCGTCATCAGCATCGGCGGATAGGCCTGCCCGTCCTGCACGTGATGCAGCGGCGAGTACGCATACAGCGCGTCGAACTGCGCCGGGTCCTTCACGCTGCCGAACTCCGTCACGTTGAACGCGCCGTTCGACGTCAGTTCCACGCGCAGCATGTCGTAGATGCCCACGTGACTGACGACGGCGCCGAACAGGTCGGGATGCTGGACCAGCTCGGCTCCCATCAGCAGGCCGCCGTTGCTGCCGCCTTCGATGGCCAGCCGCTTGGGGTTGGTGTAGCCCCGCGCGATCAGCGTCCGGGCCGCCGCGGCGAAGTCGTCGAACACGTTCTGCTTGCGCGTCAGGTTGCCGGCCAGATGCCACGCCTCGCCGAACTCGCCGCCACCCCGCAGGTTGGCGAGCGCGTAGACGCCGCCGTGGCGCAACCAGAAGATGGCGCGACGCGAGAAGCGCGGCTGCATCGAGATGCCGTAGCCACCGTAGGCCGTGAGCAGCGTCGGGTTGCTGCCGTCGAGTTCGACGTCCTTGCGGGCGACGATGTTGACCGGCACGTCGGTACCGTCCTTCGACTTCGCCATCACGCGGGTGACTGCGAAGTCGTCGGTGCGGAGCGCGTCGGGCGGCGCCGACAACGCGGTCTTGAGCGGCGCGCCGCCGTCGCGCTTGGGATCGAGGCGATACCACGCGAACGGCGTGACGAAGCTCTGGCTGCCGAACAGGATGGTGTCGCCGTCGAGCCGGGCACCGATCGTGACGGTGGAGACCGGCTCGACGGGCGGGGCAGGCAGCGCCTTGCCGGTGAGCGAATAGACGCGGATCTCCGACGGCCCGCCGACCAGCATGCCGACATAAAGACGGGTCGCGGTCGGCACGATCGACTCGATGGTGCCGTCGGTCTCGGCGACCACGGTGACGGCCCGGGCGAAGCCGGCCGCGTCGGCTTTCATCGCGACGATGCGCCCGCGCGGCGAGCCCTTCAACGCGACGGCGTAGATCCGGCCGTCGCGACCGAAGGCCGGCTGGCGATAGCCGTCCTTGAAATCGGCCAGGCGACGCCACTGGTCGTTCGGCCCGCGCAGCCAGAAGGCCACCTCGCCGCCGTCGCCGTTGCGGACCGAGGCCATGACGTAGCGGCCGTCCTCGCTGGCGTCGAGCCGGGTCTCGGCGATGCGCGGCAACGCGTCGTCGCCGAGCGCCTTCGTGTCTAACGTCGCGCGGGTGCCGAGCGTGTGGAACCACACTTGTTGATGGAAGCCCGCGTCCTCCGTCGCGCGTTCCATCGGCGCGGGATAACGCGTGTACCAGAGGCCGCTGCCGTCGGCGTTCCACGCCACGCTGCCGCCGCCGGTGGGGTTCTGGACCCGCGGCACGACGTCGGGTCGCTCGTCGCCGGTGGCCGCGTCGAAGATGTGCAACGTGCCCTTCTCGCTGCCGTTGTCCGACAGCGAGACCGCCACCAGCCGGCCGTCGCGCGACGGCACATACCAGTCGATCGCCGTGGTGCCTTTCTCGTTGCGCGCGTTGGGGTCGACGATCACGCGCTCGCTGTCGAGCGCGCCATCGGCCGCCCCGCCGGCGTCGAGCACGACCAGCATCGGCTGGTTCTTCGGCGGCTGGCGCTTGAGTGCGAACAGCCGGCCGCCCGCCTGTTCGAACGACGAGCGGGTGACCGGCGCGTTGCCGATCAGCTGCTTCAGCTCGTCCCGGATGACATTTCGCGACGGCAGCGCGTCGAGATGCGCGCGCGTCGCGGCGTTCTGCAGCGTCACCCAGTCCTTCACCGCCGGATCGTCGAGCGCCTCGAGCCAGCGGTAGTCCTCGGTCACGTCGCGGGGTCCGCCGGTGCCCGTGTAGGTGTCGCTGGCGGGACGCTTGGCGCTCGCGGGATAGGCGCCGGCGGACGTCGTCGGCGCCGCCATGTTCTGTGCCATTGAACGTGCCGGGACCACGGCGAGCATCGTCGCGAGCACGATGGCGAGGCGGACGGGGCGGCGAAACGACATGGGCGTCGTGGCGCGCTGCCCAGCCACGAACGAGGCGAGACCGACGCGCGACAGAGGGAAGACCGACGATCTTAGCGGATTCGCATGGGGCGGGCGTCGTTCGTCTGGTCGTTGCGACGCCATCTCGAAGCCGGTGCGTTCAGGAGTCCTGAAGCGCCTTCACGAAGATCCGGTTCTCGTGGCGTTCGTCCTCGAAGACGTAGCAATCGCTGCCCACGTCGACATGACCACGACGCGCGTAGAACGCGAGCGCGCGCCGATTGGACACCCACGCCGTCAGCCACATCGTCGTCGCGCCGTGCTCGCGCGCCGTCGCCTCGCAGGCGGCCAGCAGCGCGCGTCCGATGCCCTGTCCCGCGAAGCGCTCCAGCAAGTAGAGCCGCTCGAGTTCGACGGCACGCACCGCGTCGACCTTCGGGTGCGCGGCGTCGAGACGGAGCTGCGCGAAGCCGAGCAGGTGGCCGGACCGCGCGGCGACCAGGCAGCGCGTCGCGGGAGCCACGAGGAGCGCGTGGACCGCATCGATGCCGAAGTGGCTCGCCACCTCGCGCACCAGCAGCGGCCGGATGCCCTCGGTCGCGTAGGTGGCGAGATAGACCTGGGTGCAGAGCACGCCGATGCAGGCCGCGTCGGCCGGCGTCGCGTCGCGGATCGCGATGGACGACGCGCGGAACGTCGCCTCGTGGTCCGCAGCCGTCATGCCGGCTCGCGCACCGTCCGGAGCGCCGGCTCGCGGTCCGC
>CAHJXF010000402.1 GCA_903644065.1 Betaproteobacteria bacterium | reverse complement strand
CGCGCCCGAGATCGCGACCCCCTTCCGACTCCTTCACCAGCAGCGTGAGCTGCTCGAAAGCGCCCTCCGCCGAGTTGGCGTGAACCGTGGTGATCGAGCCGGGATGACCCGAGTTGACGTTGCGGAGGTAGAAGAACGCCGTGCCGTCGCGCAGCTCCTGCAGGAGGATGCGATCCGGCCGCATCCGCAGCGCGCTCTCGAGAAGCTGTTTCGGGCCGATCTTCGCCTGGCCCTGATCGTCCTTGGAATAGATCATATGCACGCAGTTGCGATGGGGCACGACCAGCTCACGGGCATCCTCGATCGTAAGGAGACGCTCGTGATCGGGAATGAGCTGGATCAACGCCTTCGAGATCGTCGTCTTGCCCGAACCCGTGGCACCGCTGATGAGGATGTTCTTACGGGACACCACCGCCAGTTCGAGGAAGCCGCGCCAGTCCTTTGACTGAAGCATCTCCAACAAGCGCCGGTCGACCGCGGGGATTGCCCCGCCGGCGACGGCCGTCTCGGCGAAGACCCCTCCGGAGATCATGTCGTCCAGGCTGAGAGTGACTGCGGAAGGCTTGCGCATCGTCACCGAGACGATGCCTTCCAGCGTCGCCGGTGGGATCAGGAATTGGCATCGTTCGCCGGTCGGTAGCACCGTCGAGACGAGCGGCGCATCGGACCGTATGTCCTGCTTCGTCGCGGCCGCTGCAGCACGCGCCAGCGTCATGAGCCAGTCGAACGACATTTCCGGCACGTCGTGCCACGTCCATCTGCCGCCCTGCTCGACACCCGCCTCAAAGGGCCGGTTGATGACCAGCTCGGTTACGTCGACCGGCTGCATCAGGGCTCGCACCGGCGCCAGGTGATGTTCGAGGAGCTGGCGCTGTCCGGACATCAGCGACGAAGTTCGAGATTATACACGTCGGCGAAATTGAAGTCCTGCGCGACGAAGATGCCGACTTCCTCGCCCTGGTTCTTCTTCAACACCGGCTTGATGTTGATGGTGTTCTGGAGCGCGACGCTGGCGGTGCTGGACGGCACCTGCGTCGTGTTCGTCCCCTGACCGGCAAAGTGCGACGACGCGATCGACGAGGCGTCGTCGACGAGCGAGAGCATCAGCGCGGCACCGAACCGCGCCCAGAAGAACGTGTCGACGGCGCCGGCCATGCCGGCGCGGCCGAGTGCGTCCGAGGCGGGCGACGCGAGATCCACCGCCACGCCGCGCGGTGTGACCGCGCGCGTCCACAAGACGAAGATGCGGTTCTGGCCCTGGTTGATCCCGCCCTGATATTGGCCGAGCACCTTCGTGCCCTTCTCCATCAGGACGACCCGCCCGTTGTCCGAATACACATCGCGTGGGATGATGCACGACGTGTAGCCCGGCTGCGTCGAGTTCATCGCGGTTTGCAGGATGCACGGGATCATGGTGCCGGCCGTCACTAGATAATTGCGGTTAGGCAGCATCGCGGCGTGCGAGCTGCCGATCGCCGACACCTGGCGCAGGCGATCGAGCTCGCCGGCGGGCGCGGCCGATGCCGCAGATTGCCCATTCGGCACTTCGCCGGACTGCGGGGCGGATGCCCCCGTCCCGGCTTCCTCGCCGCCCCCGCCGACGCTGATGAGCAACGGCGCGCGCCTCGATTTGTCGGCAAAGGACTCAGCCGATGTTCGGCCATTGGCCACGCCCTCGCCGCCGGGAGGAAGCGCGCCGGGCGTGATCGCCGGCACCACCGTCCCGTCGGGCAGCGTCGTCATCCGGCCCGTGGCGATCCCGGAGAGATTGGGAGGGCCACTAGGCTGACCGGCACCGAGATCGAACTGCTGGGTTTGCGTCGCGTGTTGGTCGGGACGCACCTTCGCATCGGGCGTCATGGCGATCGTGCTCGTTGCGGCGCTGTCGCGCTTGCCGCTTCCGATATTGATGAAGAAAAGCGCCGCGACGACCGCGGCCACGCCGACGATCGCCCCGGTGCGGCTCCCGCCGAACCGGCCGCTGCCGACCGGCGTGATCGTCCGTTCAACCTCCGCGCGCTCGGGCGTGCGATCGCGCACGATCGGCGCACCTTCCTCGGCAGGACCGTCACTTACGGGCGGGATGCTGCTCATTTCGGTTCCTCCTTCATCGTGCGCTCGACGTGCGGCGACGCGGTGTCCGAACCGTAGTTGACCCCATAGGGCTGCGGCGCTTCGTTGAAGATGCACAGCACCTCGCCGTTCCGGCGGAGCCGGAGCTGCTTCGCGACCAAATGGACGACCACGAAATCATCGCGGACGTCGTAAGGCACCAGCGTCTCGCTCCCGTCGTCACGCACGAGGAAGATCGACGGAATCTCGTGGTTCGCCGGGAAGCGCATCACCGTGAACTGGCCGTTGTCGGTGATTTCCGATGGCTGGAGATCGGACGCACCCTCCACCGTATAGTGGAGGTTGCGCGCGCCCTCGACGACGCCGGTATCGAGCGCGGTCTTGACCGCTTCCTTCTGGAGCGCGCCGAGCTGAAGGGCCGCCTGGAGAACCTTCAGCCGCTCGCGCTTCAGCCGCTCGTCTTCCGGATAACGGAACTGGACCCGGAAGAACGTCTCCGCCGAGCCGGGGCCGATGCTCCCCGATCGGGCGACCAGTTCGAATGTATAGTCGCGCAGCTCACCCCCACGCGAGGTCGTCACGATGAGGTTGGTCGGCCCGGCACGCTCGCGCGGCTTGATGAAGATCATGTAACCGCGCGGCTGGACCTCCCACGACACGGTGTCGCCGACCGCCGCATTGACGATCGTCTCGTCGGTGCCGAACACGATCTCGGTCGCGGCGCGGAACGTGCCGACGATCCGATATACCTGCGACGCGCTGTAATCGACCTGCCGAACGCGCGCGTCGGCCGCACCGGGGCGCGGAGTCTCCGATGCCAGCGCCGGCGTCGCGCCCAGGCTGGCGGTCGCCAGCGCGATCAAGACCCGGCGCATCACGGCGTCACCACCGGGTCGGAGCGGTAGGTCTCGACCTGGAACCCGAGCGGATTGCGGAAGCGGTCGCCCTCCGACATCGGAGCGTTGGTATAGCCGAACGTCACGGTCGCGATCCAATCGGAGGCCTGCTGCGCCGTGTCCGTCTGCACCGTGCGGGTGAAGCGGACGTTGGCGACGCGGGTGTTGATGAAGCTGATGTTGGT
>CAHJXF010000401.1 GCA_903644065.1 Betaproteobacteria bacterium | reverse complement strand
CAAGCTCCGGCGCGCGGACCGGTCGCGTCGAACCGGGTCATCGCCGCGGACCGGGCCGGCGGCGCCCAGCCGTGGACCATCGGCGGTTTCGATGGCGTCGGCAGTCCCGCCGCCGCGATCGAGCGGGTGCGCGCGGAACATCTGCCCACGGTCGACGAGGTCGATGCGATCGCGACGCGGGCGCACGACGAGGGCTACCAGGCCGGCCTCGCCGAAGGCCGCGACATCAATCGCCGGCTGAAGCTGCTGGTCGGCGGCGTCTCGCAGTCGATCGCGCGGATGGAACGCGAGATGGCCGACACGCTGGTCAAGGTGGCGATCGACCTCGCCCGCCAGGTGGTGCGCGAGAGCATCGCGGTGCGGCCCGAGCTCGTCGTGCCGCTGATCGGCGACGCGCTGGCCGGCATCGCCCGCACCGTCGACCCCGGCGCCGTCTACGTCCATCCGGCCGACCTGGCCATCGTGGAGGAACACATGGGCGAGGCGCTGGCCCACGCCGGGTGGCGACCGTTCGCCGACGAACAGGTGGAACGCGGCGGCTGCCGCCTCGAGTTCTCGGGCGGCCAGGTGGACGCGACGCTCGCGACCCGCTGGGCGCGGGTGATGAGCCAACTGGAGCGCGCCGATGCCTGGCTCGAATGACCTGCAGGCGACCGACCTCGGCCTGCACTCGCCGAGCGGCGACTCGTTCGCCGGCTGGCAGCGCTATCTGAGCGATCACGGCGTCGCGGTGCAGGGCATCGACCCGATGCTGCGCCACGGGCGTCTGGTGCGCATCTCCGGCCTCGTCATGGAGGCCGCCGGTCTCCGGCTGCCGATCGGCAGCACCTGTCTCGTCGAACAGCCCGGGCAGCGACCGACCGAAGCCGAGGTCGTCGGCTTCTCCGGCGACCGCATCTTCCTGATGCCCACCACCGACATCCACGGCCTGGCCCCGGGCGCGAAGGTCTCGGCGATCGACCCGCGGCCGCCGGCACCCGCCTTCGGCACCCGGCTGAAGCCGTGGCGCCGCAGCGAGGACAAGGCCCGCAAGATGCCGGTCGGCGCGGGCCTACTCGGACGCGTGGTCGACGGCGCCGGACGGCCGCTCGACAAGCTCGGGCCGCTGACGGTCGAGGCCGAGGCGCCGATCGCCAGCCGGCCGCTCAACCCGATCGACCGCGAGCCGATCTCGCGCGCGCTCGACGTCGGCGTGCGCGCCATCAACGCGTTGCTGACGGTGGGCTGCGGCCAGCGCATGGGCCTCTTCGCGGGCAGCGGCGTGGGCAAGAGCGTGCTGCTCGGCATGATGGCGCGCTACACGAAAGCCGACGTGATCGTGGTCGGCCTGATCGGCGAACGCGGCCGCGAGGTCAAGGAGTTCATCGAGCAGATCCTCGGCGAGGGCCTGGCCCGCTCGGTGGTGGTGGCCGCGCCCGCCGACACGCCGCCGCTGATGCGGCTGCACGGCGCGGCCTATGCCACGACCATCGCCGAGTATTTCCGCGACCAGGGCAAGGACGTGCTGCTGATCATGGATTCGCTGACGCGCTACGCGATGGCGCAGCGCGAGATCGCGCTGGCGATCCACGAGCCGCCCGCGACGAAGGGCTACCCGCCGTCGGTGTTCGCCAAGCTGCCGCAGCTGGTGGAGCGCGCCGGGATGGGCTCGGCCGGCCCGAACGGCTGCGGCTCGATCACCGCGTTCTACACGGTGCTGACCGAAGGCGACGACCAGCAGGACCCGATCGCCGACGCGGCCCGCGCCATCCTCGACGGCCACATCGTGCTGTCGCGCGACCTGGCCGACGAAGGCCACTACCCGGCCATCGACATCGAGCAGTCGGTCAGCCGCGCGATCCACGCGCTGGTCGACGACCCGACGCTCGAACGCGTCAAGAAGTTCAAGCAGCTCTACGCCCGCTACCGTCGCAACCGCGACCTCGTCAACGTCGGTGCCTATGCGACCGGAAGCGATCCCGTGCTCGACCGGGCGATCGCGTTGCATCCGCGCATGGAAGCCTTTCTGCAGCAGAACATGCGCGACCGGATCGACTTCGGTTCGAGCGCCGCCGATCTCGAGCGGATCGTCGCGTAGACGAGCCGGTCCTTCGTCCGAGTCCCCCATGCCCGAATCCAGACAACTCACGTTCCTCGAAAAGCTCGCCGGCGAGAAGAGCGACGTGCAGGCGGTGCAACTCGCCGCCGCGCGTCGCGCACTGTCCGCCGCCGTGGAACAGCTCGACCAGCTGCAGCGCTACGAGACCAGCTACAACCATCAGCTCGGCGACAAGCTCGAGCAGGCCATGACCATCGACGCGCTGCGCGGCCACCACCGCTTCATGCAGAACGTGACGAACGCGGTCCGCCAGCAGGAGCTCGAGGTCGCGCGTCGCAAGGCCTACGCCGACGCGATCGAACGGGTGTGGCAGGAGACCGAGCGACGTCGCCAGGGCTTTCGCGTCCTGGCCGACAAGGCGACCGAGGCGACCCGCCTCGCCGACTCGCGCCGCCAGCAGAAGACCAACGACGAATTTGCCGGCCGCAAGCTGCTGCAGACCAACATCGGCTTTTGAACCAACGATCGCAGGGACCCGCATGAACCTCGTGACCTCGACCTCCCCGCCCGTCGCCGCTGCGACCGGCGCGAACCGTATCGTTTCCAACGGCGGCGACGATGATCCGCGCGCGCAGGCGGCGAACGACGCCGATGCGAGCCCGGCCTTCGGCTCGATCCTGTCCAAGCAGCTGGACCGCGGCCGCGCCGCCGGCACGGCGTCGTCGAACGCGCTGTCGACCGCGGACGCCGCGATCGTCGACGACCCGGGCGACCCGCTGCTGGGGGCCGCGATCGACGAAATCACCACGACCATCGGGCCGGGCGCGGCGCAGACCGACGTCGCGAAGAAGGCCGTCGACGACCTGCGGCGGACGCCGGCGGCCGTCGACGGGACCGCCGCACCGGACCTGCAGGCCGCCAACGATCTGGCCGCGCAACTGGCGCTGGTCTCGCAGTGGGCGGCCGTGGCCCGGCCGTCGACCGCCGAGCGGACCGCGAGCGACGACGGGCTCGACATCCCGGGCAAGCTCGATGCGGTTCGCGCGGGCTCGCGGACGGCGCAGGACGTGTCGCGTCGCGCGACCGGGGTGGACGTCGACGTCGGGGCAGACGGCCCGG
>CAHJXF010000400.1 GCA_903644065.1 Betaproteobacteria bacterium | reverse complement strand
CGCCGGCCCGCGACGCGCTCGCCGCCGCGCTGCGCGCCAGTGCCTTCGACGCGGTGCTGCCGTCGCTGCCGCACGGACTCGACACGCAGATCGCCGAGCGCGGCGCGAACCTGTCCGGCGGCCAGCGTCAACGTCTCGGCCTGGCCCGCGGCTTCCTCGCCGCCGCCGGCAGTTCGCTGATCCTGCTCGACGAGCCGACCAGCGCGCTCGATCCGCTGACGGAAGCCCACGTGTACCGCGCACTCGACCTCGCTTTCCCGTCCGCGACGATCGTGGCGTCGGTGCACCGCATGAGCCTGCTCGAACACTTCGATCGCGTGGTGCTGATGGCGGACGGACAGGTGCTCGACAGCGGGTCGGTCGACGAGTTGCAGGCGCGCCAGCCGCTGTTCACGGCGATGCTGCACGGCGTGGCGCCGGTCGACGGCGACCAGGCGCAGGCCGCATGATGCGTCGATGAAGCAGCCGACCATCGCACCCTTCGACCATCGCTCGGGCGCCACGCTGGAAGTCGACGGCGCCCGTCTCTACCACGAGCGCACCGGGACCCGCGGCGCACCGGTCCTGCTGCTGCTGCACGGCGGCTTCGGGACGATCGACGACTTCAACGGCTGGCTGGCGGCGTGTCGCGTCGAACTCGACGTCGTCGGTCTCGACAGCCGCGGCCAGGGCCGCTCCACGCTCGGACCGCATCCGTTGACCTACGCGCGACTGCAGGCCGACGTCGAGCGGCTGCTCGACCATCTCGGCATCGAGCGCTGCGGCCTGGTGGGCATCAGCGACGGCGGCATCGTCGGCTACCGCCTCGCGGCCATGGCGGCGTCGCGCATCGACCGGCTGGTCACCGTCAGCGCGCGCTGGCACCGGGACCAGGCCGAGCGCACGCGGGCGACGTTCGAGGCCACCACGGGCGCGAGCCAGCGCGCCGAGCAGCCCGAGACCTGGGATGCCTATCGAGCGCTCAACGCGGCCCCGGACTTCGACCGCCTCGCGCAGGCGCTGGCCGCGATGTGGCTGGACCGGGAGGCCACCGGCCATCCCGGCGACGCCGTGTCCGCGATCCGTTGTCCGCTGCTGGTCGTCCACGGCGACGACGACGCGCTGCTCACGCGCCAGGCCGTGGTCGACGTGGCCGGACGCGTCGCCGGAGCGCGCCTGCTGAACGTTCCGTTCGCCGGGCATCCGGTGCAGAAGGATCAGCCGCTGCTGTTTTCGACGGCGATGGGGCGCTTCCTCGCGGACAGCGGCTGAAGCGCGAGAACGTGCACGGGTCGCTCGATTGACGACGGGGCCACGTTAAACTCGACGACGACCCGAGACACAGCGGGCGAGCCACCCTTCCCGACCATGTCCCGCAAGCTCTTCGTCACCACGGCGTTGCCGTACGCCAACGCCCCGTTCCACATCGGCCACATGATGGAGTACATCCAGGCCGACATCTGGGTGCGCTTCATGCGCATGCGCGGGCACCAGGTGGCGTTCGTCGGCGCCGACGACGCGCATGGCGCGCCGATCATGATCGCGGCCGAGAAGGCGGGCAAGACGCCGCGGCAGTTCGTGGCCGAGATCGCTGCCGACCGCCAGCGCTACCTCGACGGCTACCACCTCGACTTCGATCACTGGCACTCCACGGATTCGGCCGAGAACGTCGAGTTGTCGCAATCCATCTACCTCGCGCTGAAGGCCAGCGACCTGATCACGACGCGCCAGGTCGAGCAGTTCTTCGATCCGGTCAAGAACATGTTCCTGCCGGACCGCTACATCAAGGGCGAGTGTCCGGTGTGCCACGCGAAGGACCAGTACGGCGATTCGTGCGAGGTGTGCAGCTCGATCTACGCGCCGACCGACCTGATCGCGCCGTACTCGGCGCTGAGCGGCGCGACGCCGGTGCTGCGGTCGTCGGAGCACTTCTTCTTTCGCCTGTCCGACCCGCGCTGCGCCGACTTCCTGAAGGCCTGGACGGCCGGCATCTCCACCACCAGCGGCGTGCCGCGGCTACAGGCCGAGGTGCGCAACAAGGCGGCCGAATGGCTGACCGGCAAGCCGGATGCCGACGGCCTGCCCGATCCGAAGGGCGGCCTCGCGGACTGGGACATCTCGCGCGACGAGCCCTACTTCGGCATCCCCATCCCCGATGCGCCGGGCAAGTACTTCTACGTGTGGCTCGACGCGCCGGTCGGCTACCTCGCGACGCTGAAGAGCTACTTCGATTCGGGTGCGGCAGCGGCCGACGGGCAGCGCCAGAGCTACGACGAATTCATCGCCGACGAAGGCGTGGAGCAGGTGCACTTCATCGGCAAGGACATCATCTACTTCCATACGCTGTTCTGGCCGGCGATGCTGCGCTTCTCGGGCCACAAGACGCCCGACGCGATCAACGTGCACGGCTTCATCACGCTAGCGGGCGGCGAGAAGATGTCGAAGAGCCGCGGCACCGGCCTGTCGCCGCTGCGCTACCTCGAGCTCGGCATGAACCCCGAGTGGTTGCGCTACTACATCGCGGCCAAGCTCAACGCGCGCATCGAGGACGTCGAGTTCAATCCCGACGACTTCACCGCGCGCGTCAACAGCGACCTGATCGGCAAGTACGTCAACATCGCGAGTCGCGCGGCGGGCTTCGTCGCTAAGCATTTCGACGGCCGGCTGGACGACGACGGCACCGTCGCGCGCGACGGCTTCGCGAGCGAGCTGCGCGACGAGTCGCGCGAGGTCGCCCACGCGCTCGAAGCCCGCGAGTACGGCAAGGCCATCCGCCTCGTGATGGAACTGGCCGACGCCACGAACGGCTTCTTCGACCTGGCCAAGCCGTGGCTGCTCGCGAAGTCCGCCGACCCCGAGGACCGCCGCCACCTGCATCGTGTCTGCACGCAGACGCTCGAGTGCTTTCGCGTGCTCACGATCTACCTGAAGCCGATCCTGCCGGCGTTGGCCGCCGAGGCCGAGGCCTTCCTCGGCCTGCCGCCGCAGCAATGGTCCGACCTCGACATGCCGCTCGCCGGCGGCGCGACGATCAACGGGTACAAGCACCTGATGGCGCGCGTCGATCCGAAGATGCTCGAGGCCCTGTTCGAGCCGGTGCAGCGCGCGGTCGCCGCCGCGAGCGATGCGGCGCCTGTGGTCGTCGCTGCCGACGCTGCCGTCGCTGCGAGCGATGCCGCCGCCGCACTCGGCGGCGCGT
>CAHJXF010000399.1 GCA_903644065.1 Betaproteobacteria bacterium | reverse complement strand
TCCAGCGCGTCGAGCATCGCGTCTCCGTCGGTCCGCGGGTGCGCAAAGGCCGCGTCGATGCCGGGCAGCAGGCGGGCGAGCGCGTCGGCGTCGCGCAGCACGCCGATCATCCGCGACGGCATCGCCTCCATCAGGCCGCGGGCGATTTCCTGCCAGACGCGCTCGGGCACCAGCGCGTCGATCTCGCCGTCGCTCGTCATCCGCCGCATCAGCGCGAGGGTCTCCGCGGCGATCGAGAAGTCCGCGAAGCGCGCCGCGAAGCGCGCGATGCGCAGCAGGCGGACCGGATCCTCCACGAACGCCGGTCCGACGTGGCGGAACAGGCGCGAGGCCAGGTCGCGGCAGCCGCCGAAGGGATCGACGATGCGGCCGTCCGCGTCCTCGGCCATCGCGTTGATCGTCAGGTCGCGGCGTTCGAGGTCCGCTTCGAGCGTGACCGACGGGTCGGCGTGGAAGACGAAGCCGGCGTAGCCCGGCTCCACCTTGCGTTCGGTGCGCGCCAGCGCGTACTCCTCGTGTGTTTCCGGGTGGAGGAAGACCGGAAAGTCGCGACCCACCGGCTTGAAGCCGGCCCGCAGCATGTCGTCGACCGTGGCCCCCACGACGACGTGATCGCGATCCACCACCGTCCGCCCCAGCAGTCGATCGCGAATCGCGCCGCCGACCACGTAGCTCTTCATCGCTGCTGCCGATTCGCTCAGGGTCGACGGCGATACGGCTCGTCCGCGACGAGGAAGTCGGTTTCGGCCCACGCGGCGACGGTCCAGGCGCGCATGCCGGGAAGCGCCAGCACGCGGTCGCGATAGGCGGCGATGTCGTCGGGCACTGCGACGGCGTAGGTCGCCAGCCGCGACATCACCGGTGCGAAGTAGGCGTCGGGAATCGTGAAGCGGCCGAACAACAGCGGCCCGCCGCTCGTCGCCAGGCAGTCGCGCCACATCGCCGTCAGCCGGTCGACGTCGTCCTGCACGGCGACGCTCCAGCCGCAGCCGGGCAACGACGCCGACACGTTCATCGGCATCGACCGGCGCAACGCGGCGAAGCCGGCATGCATCTCGGCGCACAGCGACCGGGCGCGGGCCCGGGCGGCACGGTCGGTTGGCCACAGTCCGCGATCGGGGAACGCCTCGGCCACGTACTCCGCGATCGCCAGCGTGTCCCAGATCGCCAGGTCGCCGTCGATCAGCACCGGCACCCGGCCGGCCGGCGTGTAGCGGCCGATCTCGGCGGCGAACGTCGGCGTGTCGAGCGCCACCCGGACCTCGTCGAACGGGATGCCGGTTTCGGTGAGCAGCAGCCAGGGTCGCAGCGACCACGACGAGTAGTTCTTGTTGCCGATGACGAGCGTCAGCACGAGGCGGCTCAGGGATGCGCGTCGTGTCGCAGGTGGTCCAGATGCGAGCGGCGGCTCTTGCCGGCGAGGTAGACGGCCGCTTCCTGCTCCAGTGGCGTCGCCGCGATGCCCAGGTCGGCGAGACCCGGGAAGACGCCGGTCGCGACGTTGTCCGTCCGCATCGAATCGAAGTTGTCGCGCGACATCAGCGTCGGTCCCGGCGCGAACTCGAGGAAGGCGGCCTGCAGGCGACCGAGCACGTCGGGCAGCGGCACGATCGGGCGCGCGCGGCCGTGACCGCCGGCGCGGTAGGTGCCGGCTAGGCGCACCAGCTCGGCCATCGTGTACACCCGCGGTCCGGCCAGCTCGTAGGTCCGGCCGAACGATTCGTCGTCGTCCAGCGCCGCGACGAACGCCCGGGCGACATCGCCGACCGCGACCGGCTGGAAGCGTGCGCCTGCCTTCGCCAGCGGCATGATCGGGAGCCAGCGCTGCATCGTCGCGAAGAGATTGAGGAAGCGGTCGTCGCGGCCGAAGACGACCGAGGGACGAAAGACGGTCACCGCGAGCGGCGCCCTGCCGTCGGACGGCGCGTCCGCCTGTTCCACGACCGCTTCGCCGGCGGCCTTGGAACGCAGGTACATCGACGGTCCGTCGGCGTCGGCGCCGAGCGCGCTCATGTGCAGCAGGCGCCGCACGCCGGCCTCGCGGCACGCGGCGACGATGCGCCGCGGCAACTCGACGTGCGCGGCGCCGAAGGCCTTGCCGTACGGCGTGCCCTGGTCGCCGTGCAGGATGCCGACCAGGTTGATCACCGCGTCGCGGTCGGCGACGAGCCGGGTCAGCGTCGCGTCGTCGTTGACGTCGGCTGCGACGACGTCGACGGTGGGCAGCAGCAGCAGCCGCTTGCCCCCTTCGCGGCGGCGCGTGGGGACGGAGATCGCGCGTCCGTCCGCGCCGAGCGCGGCGACCAGGTGGCCGCCGAGGAAGCCGGTGCCGCCGATGACCAGGATGTTTTGATGCCGCATGGGATCTCGTGAGCGAAGAAAGGCCGAGGCGACGCCGGCGTCCGGACCAAGTCGGTCGCGCGCGGCCGCAGCGTGCGATGCATCATCTCAGAACGGCGTGGCGTCGGGGACGCGATACCGGCGACGTTCAGGGCAGGTCGGTCGGCGTCAGGCCGCGCTGCGCGACGAAGCCCATGCGGGTCTTGAGCGATTGCGGCGAGCCGGTGATCAGCACGGCATAGTAGGTGGCGTTGCTCATCACCTTCTTCACGTAGTCGCGCGTCTCGTTGAACGGGATGGTCTCCGCAAAGATGGCGCCCTCGACCGGCTTCGTCAGCGTCGCCCGCCAGGCCCGCGGCCGGCCGGGGCCGGCGTTGTACGCGGCGGTCGCCAGGACCGGCAGGTTGTCGAGATCGTCGAGCACCATCCGCAGGTAGCTCGTGCCGAGCGTGAGGTTGGTGTCGAGGTCGTTCACGCCGTCGGCCCGGTAGGCGTCGAGGCCGATGCGCTTGGCGACGTACTTCGCGGTCGACGGCATGAGCTGCATCAATCCGGACGCGCCCACCGACGAGCGGGCCACCTGCACGAAGCGCGACTCCTGGCGGATCAGCCCGTAGACCCATTCGAGCTCGAGCCCGGTCGCCGCGGCCTTCTCCTGCATCTGCGCCTGGAACGGCATCAGGAAGCGGAACGAGAAGTCGTGCTCGTTGCGCGTGCGGTCGGCGGTGTTGACGGCCCGGTCGAGCAACTGGCTGCGGTTGGCCCACTCGGCGGCGGCGAGCAGCTCGCGGTCGCTCATGCCGCGCAGCGTGAAGTTCCACTCGAGATTGCCTTCGCGGCGCAGGTCCA
>CAHJXF010000398.1 GCA_903644065.1 Betaproteobacteria bacterium | reverse complement strand
CGTCGATCGCCTCGACGATCATGCCGGGGCGGAAGCCCGCCTGCGCCGCCGGGAAGCCCTCGTGGACGATGTCCACCACCACGCGGTCCTCGCTGATCGCGAAGACGACGCCGATCTGCGTCGCGCGAAACGTGCGGGCGTCCTCCGCTTCGCGTGGCGTCAGGATCAACGTGTGCGAGTCGTGCATCGCCCGCACGCTGCGCTTCAGCAGCCGGTACCACTCGGCGTCGCTGCGCACCGCGGACGACTCGCCGATCGATTTCGCCCGCAACGCGGCCACGTCGACGCCGTTGTAGGCCGGGTCGTAATACAGGTCCTCGATCGTCCGCCAGATGCGGTCGAGCGTCGCGGCGCGTTGCTCGGCGGTCTGGTTGGGCGCCGACAGCGCGGTGCCCGACGGCAGGCCGGTCGGGTGCAGCGCCACCTCCGCCATCTCGCTCGACGAGGCCCGCAGGTCGCGCGTGGGCAACGGCGCGCAGCCGGCGACCACGAGCGACAACGCGATCCACAGCGCGGTCGACAGCGCAATCGATGCGCGGCGACGCACCCTGTTGGACGGCGACGACCGCATCGAACGCGCGACGACGATCAGGCGCTCGCGTCGGCCGGTCGCGCGAGCAGCTCGCCGACCTTGACGATCTTCAGCGTGTTGGTGCCGCCGGGCGACCCCATCGGCTCGCCGATCGTGATGACGATCAGGTCGCCCGACGCGACCAGGTCCTGTCGCTGCAGCAGCTGCACCGCCTGGACCAGCGCCGAATCGCGATCGAAGTTCTCGGCCATCTCGATGGCGCGCACGTTGCGGAACAGCGAGAGCTTCCGCAGCGTGGGCATGCGCGGGGTCACCGCGTAGATCGGCAGGTCGATGTCGTGGCGGCTCATCCACAGCGCGGTCGAGCCCGACTCGGTCAGCGCGACGATGGCCTTGCAACGCAGGTGGTGCGCGGTGAACAGCGCGCCGTAGGCGATCGACTGGTCGACGCGCGCGAACGTCTGGTCGAGGAAGTCGGCGTCGAGCTTGACCGTCTCCGATTCGTCGGCGGCCGTGACGATGGCCGACATCGCCTGCACGGTCGCGACCGGGTGACGGCCCGAGGCGGTCTCGGCCGACAGCATCACGGCGTCGGTCCCGTCGAGCACCGCGTTGGCCACGTCCGACACCTCGGCGCGGGTCGGGATCGCGTTGACGATCATCGACTCCATCATCTGCGTGGCCGTGATGGCCAGCTTGTTCGACGCGCGCGCCATCTTGATCATGCGTTTCTGCAGCGCCGGCACGGCCGGGTTGCCGACCTCCACCGCCAGGTCGCCGCGCGCGACCATGATGCCGTCGGACGCGTCGAGGATCTCCTGCAGCGCCGGGATGGCCTCGGCCCGCTCGATCTTGGCGATCATGTACGGCGGCGCGACGCCGGCCTCGGTGGCCGCGGCGTTGGCCAGCAGCCGCGCGAGCGACATGTCGGTGGCGTTCTTCGGGAACGACACTGCGACGTAATCGGCGCCCAGCCGCATCGCCGTCTTGATGTCCTCCATGTCCTTCATCGTCAGCGCCGGGGCCGTCAGGCCGCCGCCCTGCCGGTTGATGCCCTTGTTGTTCGACAGCTCGCCGCCGACCCGCACGGTGGTATGGATGCGCGAGCCCTCGACGCGCTCGACGACCAGCACGATCAACCCGTCGTTGAGCAGCAGCACGTCGTCGGGACGCACGTCGCGCGGCAGTTCCTTGTAGTCAAGGCCGACGTGTCCCCCGTCGCCCGGACCTTCGAACGCCGCATCGAGCACGAACGGCGCGTCGACCTCGAGCACGATCCTGCCGTCGGTGAACTTGCCGATGCGGATCTTGGGTCCCTGCAGGTCGGCCATGATGGCCACCTCGCGGCCGGCGTTGCGCGCGGCCGTGCGCACGCGGTCGGCGCGCAGCAGATGGTCGTCGGCGGTGCCGTGCGAGAAGTTGAAGCGGAAGACGTCGACGCCGGCGGCGACCAGCTTGGCGAGGACGTCCGGCTCGGTCGACGCGGGACCGAGGGTGGCGACGATCTTGGTGGCGCGTGGCATGGCGGCAGGAGTGGGCGGGCGACGTGGCGGGCGTCGGCGGTTCGCGCCGCACCGTCGCGGCGATCGGGCGACACGCAACGCGAAGCGGCGACCTTCGCGGAGCACGAGCTTAACCCGGGCGATGCCGATCGCGCACGCCGGGGTCGGCGCAGCGTCGCAAGCCCGGCGCCACGAGAGCACCGGCACGAACGCCCCCTATTGCCGGCCGTCCGCGCACGACACTCCGCGCCGGCGCGATGCGCTCGGAAGGCTGCGGTCAGCGCTGTCGCGAGCGGCGCTTGCCCGGCCGCAACACGACCGCCGCGGCGACGCCGGCGAGCGCGAAGCCGATGGTCGCCGCGGTCGCGACCGGGTGCAGCAGGGCCTTCGTGTACAGGCTCGGGCGGATCGTGCTGCTCTCGTGATCGCCGCGCACCTGACCGTGGGCGAACCCGCGGTGCAGGTTGTCTTCGCCGGAGGCCGCCTTGTCGCCCTTCTGCGCGGCCACCAGGAAGCGGGCGCTGATCCAGTCGACCAGACCGGGCGCCACCGCAGAGGCCAGCGCGCCGATCGGTCCGGCGCTGCCGACATACGCCGATCGCATCGGATGCGCGGCCACATGGAGGATGGTCGCGGCCACGTCCTCCGGCGCATAGATCGGCGGCGGCAGCTTGGCCTCGCGCCCGGTGTGGTTCTTGACGTGCTGCGGGATCGGCGTGCCGATCGCAGCGGGCTTGACGAGGGTGACCGACACCGGCGCGCGCTCGTGCATCAGCTCGACCCGTAGCGCGTCGGTGAAGCCTTTCACCGCGTGCTTGCTGGCCGAGTAGATGCCCTGCAACGGAACGGCGCGGTCGCCTTCGAGACTGCCGACGTTGATCAAGGCGCCACCCTGGGCCTTCAGATGCGGCAGCGCGACCTGCGAGCCGCGGACCAGCCCCCAGAAGTTGATCTCGAACAGCTGGCGCATGTCGTCTTCGGCGGTGTCCGCGATCGTGCCGAAGATGTCGACGCCCGCGTTGTTGACCCAGGTGTCGATGCGTCCGAAGCGAGCGATCGCCGCATCGGCTACGCGCTCCATGTCGCCGGGCTTCGCGACGTCGGCGACCACGTGGATCGCCTCGCCGTGCGCGGCGACGATCGCGTCCACCGCCGCGATCA
>CAHJXF010000397.1 GCA_903644065.1 Betaproteobacteria bacterium | reverse complement strand
CTCGATGAGCCGACGCGACGGCGCCGACCCGCGCCGCGTCAGCGGCCCACCACCTTCGTGGTCAGGTCGCGATAGCGCGTGCGGTCGTCGTCGTAGCGCGCGTTGATCCGCTCGACGTCGGTCTGCCGGCTGCGGATCGAGGCTTCCTCTTCGTCGATCAGCGCCTGGTTGTCGTCGATCCGCCGCCTGACCAGCGGTGGCGCGGCGCGCGGCTTGTAGGTCTCGCCTTCCGCGACCAGCCCGACCTGGTCCTTCTGCAACTCGGCCAGCCGCGCTCGCGAGGTGCGGATGCTCTCGTCGGCGTCGGCCAGCGCGCGCCGTCGCGCCGCTTCGATCTGTTCCTCGTTCTGGTAGGCCGCGAGCAGCGCCGAGTCGCGGCGCCGCTTCTCGCGCACCGCTTCGTCGGCGGAGCGCCTGGCCTTGTCGTCGAGTTCCTTCTGGCGCAGCTGCTCGCCCGTCAGCGGCGGCGCGATCTCGCGCTTGACCACGCCGCTGGCACCGATCTCGCGCATCACGCCGGCACATTCGGCGATCGGTCGATCGGACGTGATGGTGCGCCCCGCGTGATCGCGACAGCTGTAGAAACTTTGCGCCGCAACGGCCGTGCAGGCGATCCAGAGACCGAAGCCGGCGGCGAGCGGGACGCCGACCCCGGGCCCGGCTGCGCCGTGTCGCTGCTGCGGCTTCACGCGCCACCTCCCGCGACATCGGCGCCGTAGCGCTCGCGATACGCCGCGACGGCGTCCGCGTGAAGCGCGTAGGTCGCGGCGCCGTCGCTCTCGAACCACGCCATCAGGTCGTTCAGGTCGGCGATCGTCAACACCGGGATGCCGTACTCGGCTTCGAAGGTCTGCACCGCCGACCGGCGCGACCCGCTGTCGTCCTTCCGTTCCATGCGGTCCATCGCGATCAGGACCGCGACCGGCTCGGCGCCGGCGGCCCGGATCAGGTCGACGGACTCGCGCTTGGAGGCGCCGTCGGTGAGCACGTCGTCGACGATGACGACGCGTCCGGCGAGCCGGGCGCCGACCAGCAGGCCGGTGTCGCCGTGCGTCTTGGCTTCCTTGCGGTTGTAGGCGAAGCCGACGTCGCGTCCACCTTCAACAGCCGGTATCGCGGCGAGCGCCATGGCGGTGGCGGCGGCCAGCGTGATGCCCTTGTAGGCGGGGCCGAACAGCATGTCGTAGCGCAGGCCCTGTTCGCGCTCGGCCGCGATCAGGGTCATCGCATAGAATCGCCCGAGCTCGCCGACCGAGGCGCCGCTGTCGAAGCGCCCGGTGTTGAAGAAGTAGGGCGACTTGCGGCCCGCCTTCGTGGTGAAGTCCCCGAAGGCGAGCGCCTGGCCCTTCAACGCGAAGTCGATGAATTGGCGCCGGTGGTTGGTCAAGGCTCTCTCTCGTTCATCGTGTCGTGCGGGTCGCCCTCGGCCCCGCGCAATGATCTTCGGTCGCTGCTGCCCGCCCGCCATGTCCACGAATCGCCGTCCCGCCCGCTCGCCTATCGCCGCAGCACCAGCCCGGGCTCCGGCTCCGGCTCCGGCGACGCTACGCATTATCTCGCTGAACCTGAACGGTATTCGCTCGGCCGCGCGCAAAGGAGCGTTCGAGTGGCTCGCCGCGCAACAGGCCGACGTGATCTGCGTGCAGGAATTAAAGGCGCAGGCCAACGACATGACCGCCGAGCTGCTGGCGAATGTGACGCACACCGGCTGGTTTCATTACGCCGAGAAGAAGGGTTATAGCGGCGCTGGCCTGTACGCGCGCGTCCCGCCGGCCACCACGCACATCGGTTTTCGCTCGACCGAGTTCGACGCCGAAGGGCGCTACGTCCGTGCCGATTTCGACGCGGACGAAGCGGCGGCGGGTGGCATCCGGAAGTGGTCGGTGCTCAGCCTTTACCTCCCATCCGGCTCCAGCTCGCCCGAGCGGCAGGCTGCCAAGTTCCGCTTCCTCGACGAGTTCCGACCGCACCTCGCCGCGTTGATGGACGAGCATCGCGCCACCGGCCGCGAGTTCGTGCTGTGCGGCGACTGGAACATCGCGCATCGCGAGATCGACCTGAAGAACTGGCGCGGCAACCGCAAGAACTCCGGCTTCCTGCCCGAGGAACGGGCGTGGTTGTCGCACCTGTTCGAAACGCAGGGCTGGGTCGACGTCTATCGCCGACTGCATCCGGACACGACCGGCGAGAGCTACACGTGGTGGAGCAATCGCGGCCAGGCCTGGGCCAACAACGTCGGCTGGCGCATCGACTACCAGATCGCGACGCCGGGCATCGCGGCACGGGCGACGGCCGCGAGCATCTGGAAGGAGACGCGCTTCTCGGACCACGCGCCGCTGACGATCGACTACGACTCGACGCCTTGATGCGCGCGACCGATCGGCGTGCCCCGTCGAGGTCGATGCCGACGAGCCTCGTCGTTCGAAGATCGAATGTCTCGAGCAGGTCGACCTCTCGCCGCCGGGTCGTCTGCGGACAGGTCGGCTTCATGCTCTCGCTTCTGACCGCTGTCGCTCATGCCGATGAGGCGGCACGGGTGCGCGCGGTGGTGGAGCCGCTCATCGTCACCCTGATGTCGCAGTCTTCGATCCCCGGAATGGCGGTCGCCGTCACGGCACGAGGTCATGCGTACGCGCCGAATTTCGGCGTGGCTGCCAGAAAACCGGTCGGCCCGTGACCGACGCCACGCTCTTCGAGATCGGGTCGATCAGCAAGACGTTCACGGCGACCCTTGCGGCCTGCGCAGAGGCGAATCCGGCATCGTTATGCTGGCCGACAGGAACCATCCCGTCCCGGCTCGCGTTGAAGTCGCGGCGACGAAACGGAGGGGCCTGCAGACCCGGACTGAGCGAGGCCGTCGCGGCCAGGTCGACGCTTCAGAACACCGCGTGGTCGCCGCGCTCGGGCGGCTCGGCGCCGGCGACCAGTCGCGCGTAGTGCTCGAACAGCGTCTGGCTGCCGGTCGACGGCGTGGCGGCCGCGTCGTAGCGGCCGGTCGCCGCATCGAGCACCAGCATCGACTCGGTCGCGTAGTAGCGGCCGATGCGCGCCAGCTCGGCCTTCTCGGCCAACGACGGCGCCAGGCGGCCCAGCCATCCGAGCACGGCGATGATGGCGTCCATCATCGCCATCGGCAGCTGCCGAAAGCGCGGCGGGCGGCCAAGTAGCGCGAACAACTGCTCGCCTTGCTGCCGTGGCGTGATCGCCGTCCC
>CAHJXF010000396.1 GCA_903644065.1 Betaproteobacteria bacterium | reverse complement strand
GCGGCCATGACGCGACCATGACGTGGCCATGCCGCGGCCATGACGCGCCGGCCATCGAGTCGCATTCGTGGGCACGCTAGAATCGGCGCCTTCCCGGCCGTCTCTTGCGAGTCGACGTCCCTCTCGTATCCGCCGCGATCCCCATGTTTCCATCCCGCACGGTCCCGCTGCCGAACGTGGCCGTCGCCGACGCGATGGCGATGGTCCGCCGCGGCGCCGACGAGCTGATCGTCGAAGCCGAGTTCGAGGCCAAGCTCCTCCGCTCGCAGCGCACCGGCGTGCCGTTGCGCGTCAAGCTCGGCATGGACCCGACGGCGCCGGACCTGCACCTCGGCCACACCGTGGTGCTGAACAAGATGCGCCAGCTGCAGGAGCTGGGACACACCGTCATCTTCCTGATCGGCGACTTCACGTCGATGATCGGCGATCCTTCGGGCCGCAACGCGACCCGGCCGCCGCTCACGCGCGAGCAGATCGAGCGCAACGCCAGCACCTACTTCGCGCAGGCCGGCCTGGTGCTCGACGCCGGTCGCACGGAGATCCGCTACAACAGCGAGTGGAGCGATCCGCTCGGGGCCCGCGGCCTGATCGAGCTGTCCGCCCGCTACACGGTGGCCCGCATCCTGGAACGGGAGGACTTCACGAAGCGGCTGAAGAACAACACGCCGATCTCGGTGCACGAGCTGCTCTACCCGTTGATGCAGGGCTACGACTCGGTCGCGTTGCGGAGCGACCTGGAGCTGGGCGGCACCGACCAGAAGTTCAACCTGCTGGTCGGTCGCGAACTGCAGCGCGACTACGGGCAGGAGCCGCAGTGCATCCTCACCATGCCGTTGCTGGAAGGACTCGACGGCGTGGAGAAGATGTCGAAATCGAAGAACAACACCATCGCCATCACCGACCCGGCGTTCGAGATGTTCGGCAAGCTGATGTCGATCTCCGACGATTTGATGTGGCGCTGGTTCGCGCTGTTGTCGTTCCGTCCCGAGGCCGAGGTCGGCGCGTTGCGCGCCGCCACGGCCGAAGGCGCCAACCCGCGCGATGCCAAGGTCTCGCTCGCGCAGGAGATCGTCGCGCGCTTCCACGACCGTCGCGCCGCCGAGGACGCGCTGGTCGACTTCGAGCATCGGGCCCGCGGCGGCATTCCCGACGTCATTCCTGACGTGACGCTGACGGGCGCGCCGCTCGGCATCGCGCAACTGCTGAAGCAGGCCGGGCTCGCGCCGTCGACCTCGGAGGCCCAGCGCCACGTCGAGCAGGGCGGCGTGAAGATCGACGGCGCGCCGGTCGGCGACAAGGGCCTCAAGCTCGCGGCGGGCGTCTACGTGATGCAGGTCGGCAAGCGCCGCTTCGCGCGCGTCACGCTGTCGTGACGGCACGGTTCCGATATCGACGCCGGCAGCGCGCCTTCTGACGCGATGACAGGCGACGTCACCCTGTCCAATCTATAGCGAGGTAGGCGATGAAACTGTGGAGCGACTCGTTCAACGACGGCGCCGCCCTGCCGACCGCGCTCGCGTTCGGCCGCCCGCATCCCCGGCGTCACGTCGAGCTGTCGGACAACCGCAATCCGCATCTGGCCTGGAGCGACGTGCCCGACGGCACGCAGTCGTTCGCGCTGATCCTGCACGACTTCGACGTGCCGAGCCGGCCCGACGACGTCAATCAGGAAGGACGCGAGGTGCCGGCCGACCTGCCGCGGATCGAGTTCGTCCACTGGGTCCTGTTCGACCTGCCCGCCGAGTCGCGATCGATCGACGAAGGCGCCTATTCGAGCGCGGTGACGCCGCGCGGCAAGGCGGGTCCGATGATCGCGCACGGGCCCGTCGACGGCGTGTTGCACGGGCTCAACGACTACACCGGCTGGTTCGCCGCGGACCCGACCATGGCGGGCGACTACTACGGCTACGACGGCCCGTGCCCGCCGTGGAACGACAGCCTGATGCACCACTACGTCTTCACGCTCCATGCCTTGTCGGTCGATCGCCTGGTCGTGACCGGTCGCGTCACCGCCGCCGCGGTGCGGGCCGCGATGCAGGGCCGGGTCGTCGCCGAGGCGAGGATCACCGGGCTGTATTCGCTCAACGTCGACCGCCCGCCCGGGTGATCGCGCTGATCGTGGTGCGCCACGGCGAGACGGACTGGAATCGCATCCGCCGTCTGCAGGGCCACACCGACATCCCGCTCAACGCGACGGGCGTCGCGCAGGCCGAACGCCTCGCCGTCGCGCTGAGCGGCGAGCCGATCACGGCGATCCACGCGAGCGACCTGGCACGCGCCGTCGCGACCGCCGCGCCGATCGCCGCGCGCCTTTCGTTGCCGGTGTCGCGCGATCCGCGACTGCGGGAGCGCCACTACGGCGTACTCGAAGGCCTGACCTTTCCCGAGATCGCCGAGCAGATGCCGGACGAGGCGGAGCGGCTGCGCTCGCGCGATGCCGGGCACACCATCGCGGGTGGCGAAAGCCAGAGGACCTTTCATCGTAGGGTGGTCGACGCCGTCGCCGCGATCGCGCTCGCCGCGACGGCGGCGCACGAGCGAGCCGACGCGACGCCGACCCTGCTGCTCGTCACCCACGGCGGCGTGCTCGACATGCTGTATCGCACGGCTTTCGGGCGGCCGCTCGATGCCGAGCGCGAGTGCCCCATCCCCAACGCCGTCGTCAATCGCATCGCGTTCGACGACGGTCGCTTCGCGGTGACCGCCTGGGCCGAGGCGCCGTGACGCGGGTCAGCTCGACGCGTCAGCCGGGCGGCGCGGACGGGACCGGCACGCTGTCGCGATCGATGAACACCGTCGCGTAGCTGGGATACACCGAGCAGTACATGCAGGTCAGCATCAGCATCACGAGCGGGGCCGCGAGGAACACCGCGATGCTGCTCATGCCGGCGACCAGTGCGACGATGGACACAGCCAGCACCAGGCCCATCCACACCGCGATCCAGGCCACGCCGTACACCACGAACGGCCCGCGGTTGCGCCACACCGCCACCATGCTGAAGAACAGCGCCTTGCCGGGCGGCAGGTCGTGCCAGGCGACGAGCATCGGCGCGAACCACATGGCCAGCGTCACCGGCAGATAGGCGATGCCCTGCAGGATGCGCTGCAACGCCGCGCGTTGCATGGTGGCCTGCTCGGCGGGTGACGGAAGCACCGCGGCGGCGTCGGTCGCGGCGGCGCGCGGCGTCTCGACCGCGGGCGTGGTGTCGGACGGCGTG
>CAHJXF010000395.1 GCA_903644065.1 Betaproteobacteria bacterium | reverse complement strand
CGCGACCGGCAGCTCGCGCGCCAGGACGCGTGCAACGCGCAACTGGCGGGAGCGGCGATCGACCTGCGCTGTCGCCCCGATGCGCACGGCGCCGCGTTGCTCCAGGCGGCGATGAAGCGGCTCGGCTGGTCGGCGCGCGCCTATCACCGCGTGCTGAAGATCGCCCGCACGATCGCCGACCTCGAGGCTTCCGAGTCGGTCGCGGCCGATCATGTCGCCGAGGCGATCGGCTATCGAAGAGGACTGCAGCAGGACGGTTGACGACCGACCGCGCACTCGACGCCCGCGTCGTCCCGCGTCGTCCCACGTCCGCTCGCCGTGTTCGACTCGCCCCGCGTCGGCTCGCCCCGCGTCGGCTCGTCGCGCACGTCGACTCGTGGCTTCGGATCGATGTGTCGACTCGCTGCGTCGACTCGCTGCGTCGACTCGCTGCGTCGGATCGTTGCGTCGGATGGTGACGTCGCATGGTCCTGCTTCGGGTCGTCCGCGTCGACTCGCCCCACTTCGAGTCGTCCACATCGAGTCGTCCGCTTCGAGTCGTCCACTTCGAGTCGTCCGCTTCGAGTCGTCCGCTTCGAGTCGTCCGCTCCGCTTCGTCAGCTTGGAGCATCCGCTGCTGCTCGTCCGCGTCGGCTGGTCCGCTCCGGGTCGTCACGCGTCGGCTGATACCCGAGTCGGCTTCGACCGGTGCGAAGCCGATTCAGCGGGTCGTACCCGCTCCCGCGACCGGCAGGTCGCCGACCTGCAGCACCATCGCCGCGATGTCGTGATCGACGGTGCGCATCGCCCCGTTCCACGACCGCACGATGGCGTCGTAGCTCGTCCCGTCGATCGGAACCGAGGCCACGGTGTGCCCGGTCCGCACCGTCGCGTCGGCCACGCGACGCACGCTCCACAACGCATCGACGACCGCCTCGCCGTTCGGCACGGCATCAAAGCGCACGATGTCGACCGTGATGCGGATCGCCGGCGCCGCGATCGACGTCTGAGGGTAGGCCGCCACCTGCGCGGGCCGGCCGGCCTCGGCCAGTTCCCGTGCGAGCCGGGTCGCGAGGATGCGGGCGACGCCGCTGCGCAGCGGCTCGGCCCACAGGTTCTGTTCGGACACGACGACGCGTTGCGCGTTATCGCGGGTCACGATCTGCGGTCGGTCGATCAACTCGGGCACCGTGACGGCACTGATGACGACGCCGGGCAGCGACGGGCCCGCAGCCGCCGCTCGCGTCGTAGGGGTCGCCTGCACCGCGCCGCCGTCGTTGAGCGCGTAGAAGGTCTCGGGCGTGCCGCCGCCGGCGCAGCCGGCGAGGATCCCGCAGACGGCCAGCAACGTCGCGGCGCAGCGCGAAGCGACCCGCGACGCGTCATCGAGGTTCAGGCGGCTCATCGGACAGGCTCCGGGGTGGCGGGGGCGACAGGCGTCGCAGTCGGCGTCGCAGCCGGCGTCGCAGCCGGAGTTGGAACCGACGCCGACCCGGACGCCGGGGCCGCTCCCGGCGCCGAGCCACCGGTCGGCGCCGCGCCCGGCGGTGTCGTCGGGATGTCGTGCAGCGTCACGTCCGGCGCCTTGCCGCGCAGCAGCGACTCGGGATGGCGCTGCAGGTAGTCGGTCAGCAGACGCAGCGACGCCGCCGAGCGATTGAGCTCCGTCAGCGTGTTGCGCAGATCCTGCTGCACCGGGGCATCGGTCGACAGCAGCGCCTCGTTCGCGTTCTTCATCGTCCGCCGCACCTCGTCGAGCGTGGCGGCGACCTGCGGCGCCACGTTCTGGTTGACGTTGACCAGCAGCGCGTCGGCGTTCTTCATCGTGCCCTGCAGCTGCTGCAGGCTGCGCCGCACGTCGCCCGCGAGCTGTTCGAACGGGATGCGGTCGATCTTCTTCGAGATGCTGGTCAGCGTTTCCTCGAGCTCGTCGAAGCTGCCGGGGACCGTCGGGATGATGCGCGCGCCGTTCGGATCCTTGACCGGCCCGCGCGGTACCGGCGCGGCGTCCCTGACGAAGTCGAGCGCGAGATACTTCTGGCCGGTCAGCAGGTTGCCGCTCCGCAGCTGCGCCCGCAGGCCGCGCTTCTCGATGGCCCGCGCGTACTCCTCGTCGGTGTCGAGCTGCGCGGTGCCTTGCTGCGCGCGCGCGATGCGTGCCGGCAGCACGTCGCGATACAGCACGAACTCCACCGGGAAGCGGAACTGCCGGGTCTCGCGATCGAACTGCATGTCGATGGACCGCACTTCGCCGACCACGAAGCCGCGGAACTCGACCTGCGCGCCCACCGCGAGGCTGCGGATCGAGTCGGTGAAGTAGGCGATGTAGCGTTCGAGGTTGGCGTCCGAGCGCTTCATCGCCAGCCGCTCGTCGTCGAACAGCCGGAAGTCGCGGTCGTTCGAAGCCGCGTTGCCGGTGGCCTCGTCGACCGGCGTCTGGAACGCGATGCCGCCCACCACGACCGACGCGAGCGACTGCGTCGCGACCTTGACGCCGTTGCCGTTGATCGACACGTCGATGCCGCTGGCCTGCCAGAAGCGCGTGTTGTCGGTGACGTACTTCTCGTTCGGCGAATGGATGAACACGCGGGCGGTGACGCCCTTGCCGTCCTCGTCGAGACCCACCGCGGTGACCTCGCCGACCTGGAAGCGCCGGAAGAAGACCGGCGAGCCGATGTCGAGCGAGCCGCTGTCGGCGGCGTGCAGCAGGAACTCGCGACCCGGCTCGTCGGTGGTTACCGACGGCTGCGTGTCGAGGCCGCTGAACTCGCGCCGCGATTCGCCCGACTTGCCGATGTCCATGCCGATGTAGGAGCCCGACAGCAGCGTCGTCAGCCCCGAGATCTGTCCGCCGGAGATGCGCGGCTTGACGATCCAGAAGCGCGTGTCGTCGACCAGCAGGTCCACCGGCGACGTGGCGTTGCGCGTCATCTGCGCCTTCACCAGCACGCCCTTGCCGTCCTTGCCGAGCGTGATGGTCTGCACCGTGCCGATGTCGACGTTCTTGTATTTGATGCGGGTCTTGCCGGCCTCGATGCCTTCGGCGGTCTTGAACTGGATCTCGATCGTCGGGCCCTGCGTGCGCAGCGCGTGCACGACGAGGTAGATGCCGATCAGCACGGCGACGATCGGGATGATCCACACCAGCGAGATCTGCCGACGCTTGCGACGCGTGACGTTGGCCTTCGGCAGGCCGTCCACCGCGGGCGGCGCGGCGTCGGACGGCGACGCCTGCGAGCCGGCCGCGCGATC
>CAHJXF010000394.1 GCA_903644065.1 Betaproteobacteria bacterium | reverse complement strand
GGCCGGCGCGGCGCCGCGCGGCGCGCTGTCGGCCAGCGGGCGCAACAGGTTGCCGTCGAGCACGCGCACCTGTTCCTTGACGTGCTCGAGCGCCGTCTCGCAGACCTTGACGAGCTCGGCGCCCCGTCGATAGGCCGCGAGCGACTGATCGAGCGACAGCGTGCCGTCCTCCATCTGCTGGACGATCGTCTCGAGCTGCTCGAGCGCCTGCTCGAACGGGAGCGGCTGCTCGGCGTCCGCCGGCGCGAGCAGGTCGGCGGCGGCGGCAGGTTGCTGGGGGAGAGCCTTCGGCATGAAACGGTCCGGACGACGCGGTGAGTCGCGCATTTTAAGCGATCGACGCCACAGCGGCGAGGTCGCCGCATTCGCGCGGCGCAGCGCGTGCGGACCCCGTCCGGCCGTCGGCGGACGACCCGCCTTTTTGCTAGACTTCGACTCCCGCGCACGGGGGTTTCCCCTTCGTGGTCGCGGGCGCGAAGCAGGCGCGGGATGAAGCGGCGACCGCCGTTCGCGAGCAAGGCAAGTCGTCTGCAGGAGTCTCGAGTCGGGTCGGCGGTGCGGCCAACGGAAGCTTCTTGATTCGCTTGGGTTGGGTCGGTGCTGCGTCGCGTTCCCGGCATTCGGGAACCGCGTTTCGCCACTTCATTCGGGAGGGTTGGGATGTCCGATCTGGGAAGCGCGAGCCTGCTCGCGCGAAGCGACGCGCAACTGCCGGTATCGGCCTACTTCGACGAGGCGCTCCACGAGCGCGAGCGGCAGCGGCTGTTCGCTCGCTCGCCGCGCTACGTCGGTCACGCGTTGATGGTGCCCGAGGTGGGCGACTTCCAGACGCTGTCGCACGAGCGCGACGGTCGCGTGCTGGTCCGGCGCCGGGCCGCCGATCCGGACGCGGCCGGTGCATCGCCCGGCGACGGGATCGCGCTGCTGTCGAACGTGTGTCGTCATCGCCAGGCGATCATCAAGACCGGCCGGGGCAACGACGGCGACAACATCGTCTGCCCGCTGCATCGCTGGACCTACGACCTCGACGGGCGCCTGCTCGGGGCGCCGCACTTCGACGACAACCCCTGCCTCGACCTCGGTCGCTCGCCGCTGGTGCAGTGGAACGGCCTGCTGTTCGACGCCCCGGCCGACGGGCGGCGCGACGTCGTCGGCGAACTCGCCGACGTCCGCATTCCCGAGCTCGATTTCACCGGCTATCTGTTCGATCGCGCCGAAGTGCACGAGTGCGCCTACAACTGGAAGACCTTCATCGAGGTCTACCTCGAGGACTACCACGTCGGTCCCTTCCATCCGGGCCTCGGCCAGTTCGTGTCGTGCGACGACCTGTCGTGGCGATACGGTCGCCATCACTCGGTCCAGGTCGTCGGCGTCAAGAGCGGACTGCAGCGTCCCGGCACGCCGACCTACCGTACCTGGCACGACCAGGTGATGCGCCTGTCGGACGGCGTCGCTCCCGCCCACGGCGCGATCTGGCTGACGCTCTATCCGAACGTCATGGTCGAGTGGTATCCGCACGTGCTGGTGGTGTCCACGCTGATCCCGCGCGGACCGCGGCACACCACCAACATCGTCGAGTTCTACTACCCCGAGGAGGTGGCGCTGTTCGAGCGCGACTTCGTCGAGGCCAACCGGGCGGCCTATCTCGAGACCTGCGCCGAGGACGACGAGATCGCGCTCCGCATGGACGCCGGGCGACGCGCGTTGTTCGAACGCGGCGAGAACCAGGTCGGTCCGTACCAGTCGCCGATGGAAGATGGCATGCAGCACTTCCACGAGTGGCTGCGAACGGAGATGGCCGCCGAGGCCTGAGCGGCCCCGTCGCCGGGTTCACCCATGCAATCGCTCTGGATGGTCGTCGCCGCGCTGCTGTTCTCGCTGATGGGCGTCGCGGTCAAGCTCGCGTCGACCCACTACAGCACGTGGGAGATCGTGGCGTATCGCGGCCTGATCGGCGTGGTCGTCATGACCGGGCTGATCGGTCTTCGGGCACGATGCGACGGCACGACGCTGCTCGACGCGGTGCGCACGCACCGGCTCGGCATGCACCTGCGCCGCGGCGTCTCCGGCACCATCTCGCTGACGCTGTGGTTCTTCGCCATCGCCGGCCTGCCGCTGGCGACCGCGATGACCATCAACTACTCGTCGCCGCTGTTCATCGGTGCGTGGATCGCGTTCGTGGCCGGCCGGGCCGGCGAGCGCATCGACGGGCGCATGACGCTCGCGTTGTTGTCGGGCTTCGTCGGCGTGGTGCTGCTGCTGCAACCGAGCTTCGCCGGCGAGCAGTGGGTCTTCGCGGCCATCGGCACGGCCTCGGCCACGCTGACCGCGGTGGCCTACCTGTCGGTGAAGGCGCTGGGCCAGGCGGGCGAACCGAACACGCGCATCGTGTTCTGGTTCTCCGCGATGAACGCGGTCGCCGGCCTGGCCGGGGCTGCGGTGTTCGGCTTCCACGGCCACGATTTCCGCAGCGCCTCGCTGCTGCTCGCCGTCGGCGTGACGGCGACGCTGGCGCAACTGGCGATGACCCGGGCGTACGCGTCGGGCGGCACGCTGCTGACCGCCAACCTCGGCTACACCGGCATCGTGTTCTCGACCGCCTGGGGCGTGCTGGTGTTCGGCGACGGCATCGACGTCACGAGCAGCCTGGGCATGGCGATCGTCGTCGGGTCCGGCGTCGTCGCGACCTGGATGACCGCGCGCGGTGCGCGGCGCGCCGCGGACGTCGCCGTGTCGCCGATGCCGTTGAAAGGATGGTCCGATGCATCCGCTGGTCCGCGCTGAAGAAGTCGCTTCGCACCTCGACGATCCGCGCTGGATCGTGTTCGACTGCCGCCACGACCTGGCGGACCCGGCCGCCGGCGCCGCGTCGTATCGGGCCGGACATATCGCCGGCGCCCGCTTCGCGCATCTCGACCGCGACCTGTCGGGCCGAAAGGACGGCGGTAACGGTCGCCATCCGCTGCCCGACCGCGCGAGCTTCGCGGACTTCCTCGCGACGGCCGGGGTCGACGACGACAGCGTCGTGGTCGCCTACGACGCGGCGAACGGCCTGTTCGCGTCGCGCCTGTGGTGGCTGTGCCGCTGGATCGGACACGCGTCGGCGACGCTGCTCGACGGCGGCCTCGCCGCGTGGCGGGCCGCGGGATTGGCGACGACCGACGCGATCCCGGTGGCGTCGCGAGGCGGCATCACCGCGCGCGACCCGCTCGTCTCGACGATGGACACGGCGGACCT
>CAHJXF010000393.1 GCA_903644065.1 Betaproteobacteria bacterium | reverse complement strand
GGCGAGTACAGCTTGTCGATGCAGAACTCGGAGCGGTGCGTGTTGCCGGTGACGTCGGCGGCCACGATGCGGGACCTCGAAGCCGTTTTCACGGCGATGGGCGCGGTCGCTTCGGCGGCGCTCGATCGACATCGAGATGCGTTGCGACTCGAGACGTCCGTGTTCCGACGTACCGACAGGGTCAATTGAAGAGCCTGCGCGACGATCGGCGGACGTCGTGCGGCGAGTCGACGGGTGGCCTCGTCAGCCGATGATCGCAGGACGGGTCCGCGGGCATTCCTGTCTGAACGACGGCGCGGGCGAGCATACCTTCGCGCTGTTGGTTGCCGCGAGACCGTCTGCGTCGTCGGCGATTCACGGCGTGCGAGCGGATCGAGGCGTCGTTTTGAAGCGGCGGGCGACGGTACGCCGGTGCACCGCTGCGCATCGAGCACGCTCGACAGTCCGACCGCGTCGTCGAGGATCGCTGCGTTAGCGCAGGCGCACCGTAGCGACTTGCCCGCTCGATGCGAGCGCCACGGCTTCGGCGACCTTGATGCCGTCGACGGCCGCCGAGAGGATGCCGCCGGCATAGCCCGCGCCTTCGCCGGCCGGAAACAGGTTGCGCGTGTTGACGCTCTGGAAATTCGCGCCGCGGCGGATGCGCACCGGAGAGGACGTGCGGGCCTCGACCGCCGTCATCAACGCATCGGGATGGTCGTAGCCGCCAATTTGCCGACCGAAGACGGGTAGCGCTTCGCGGATCGCCTCGACCACGAACCCCGGCAGGCAACGGGCGAGGTCGGTCGGTCGAACGCCGGGGCGGTAGGACGATTCGACGGTGCCGAGCGTGGACGACGCCCGACCCCGCAGGAAGTCGCCGACCGTCTGCGCGGGAGCCTGGTAGTTCGAGCCGCCGGCTTCGAACGCCTTCGTTTCCCAGTCGCGCTGCAGGGCGATGCCGGCGAGCGGATGGCCCGGGTAGTCGCGCTCCGGATCGATGCCGACGACGAGGCCCGAATTGGCGTTGCGTTCGTTCCGCGAATACTGGCTCATGCCGTTGATCGCGAGACGGCCGGGTTCGGACGCGGCGGCGACGACGGTGCCCCCCGGACACATGCAGAAGCTGTAGACGGTGCGGCCGTTGGTGCAATGGTGCGACAGGCTGTAGGCCGCGGCGCCCAGGTCCGGATGACCGGCGCAGGGGCCGAAGCGGGCGCGATCGATCCACGATTGCGGATGTTCGATGCGCACGCCGATCGAGAACGGTTTGGCTTGCAGGTCGACGCCGCGATCATGCAATGCGTGAAAGGTGTCGCGCGCGCTGTGGCCGACCGCCAGGACGACGCAACCCGTCTCGAGGTACTCGCCGGATTGCAGATGCAGGCCGCGCAACGACCGGTGGCCGGCCGCGTCGATCCGGATGTCGAAGTCGTCGACCCGCTGCTCGAAACGATAGGTGCCGCCCAGCGCCTCGATCTTCGCTCGCAGCTGTTCGACGACGCCGACCAGACGGAAAGTACCGATATGCGGGTGCGCTTCGATCAGGATCTCGGCGGGCGCCCCCGCGGCGACCAATTCGGCGAGCACCTTGCGTCCGAGATGGCGAGGATCCTTGATCTGGCTCCACAACTTTCCATCGGAGAAGGTACCGGCGCCCCCTTCGCCGAACTGCACGTTCGATTCCGGCTCGAGCACGCCCCGGCGCCACAGATTCCAGGTGTCTTTCGTCCGCTCGCGCACGACTTTGCCGCGATCGAGAATGATCGGCCGATGGCCCATCTGCGCGAGGATCAGCCCGGCAAACAAACCGCAGGGGCCGGCTCCGATAATCACCGGCCGAGGCGTCGCGGTTCCGTCGACTCGCGGCGCGACGAACCGGTAGGCCAGATCGGGCGTGCGCCTGAGATTCGGGTCCACGCGAGCGCGAGCGAGAACACGGTCCTCGTCGGCCAGCGTGACATCGATCGAGTACACCATGGCGATCGCCGATTTCTTGCGCGCATCGTTCGCGCGCCGCGCGACTCGATAGGCGAGCAGGTCGGTCGATGGGACGCCGAGCCGCTCGAGCAAGGCCGCCGTCAGCGACTCGGGTGCATGGCCGAGCGGAAGTCGAAGCTCAGTGACGCGCAGCATCTGCAGTGCTCCGGAAGTTTGCCGGCAGACGAGAGAGTGCCATGCGCATCGAAAGGGAACGGGCCATGTCGTCCGTCAGCGCCGTTCGAACGGTCGGTTCGGGTCGAACCGCCGCAATTGGCGATGCGCCACGAACCGGCAGCCCGTGATGCGATTACCAAGCCGAAATTCCGCGAACCGACCCCGCTAGACGCCTATGCTCGATGGAAAGGAGGAGCGGCGAAATACCCAGCGCGGCGCAATGCTGCGCGCCAAGCTTCACGTGATATAGGTACACGAACGGTTGCTGCGGCCGCCTACCGGTCTCTCCGAATGGCCACGCCGACAGGCCAACACCGCGACTCTCCTGGCAGACGGACTCAAAACAGCGATCGCCGTGCACGTCACCACATTCGATGTCGGCGATGTCCGTCACCTGGATCGTCGCCTGAAACCTGATGTGACGTCATCGACAGCAGAAAAGAAAAAAGCCCAGACGCGAGTCTGGGCTTTTTGTAAGAGCCTGACGATAACCTACTTTCACAAGCGGAGTGCTAACTATCATCGGCGCAAAAGCGTTTCACGGTCCTGTTCGGGATGGGAAGGAGTGGTTCCACCTTGCTATGGTCATCAGGCATAACTTGTAAATCTTCCTGAGCGCAAACATGCGCCAAGAAAACCAATCCGGGAAGAAGCAGAGCTTTATCTTGTAGCGAGCGTGATTGCATCGACCGGATACCGACCGTCTTGATTGATCGATACAGCGGCACATCACACATACTCAATTCCACAACCATCAAGGTTATAGAGTCAAGCCGCACGGGCAATTAGTACTGGTTAGCTTAACGCATTACTGCGCTTCCACACCCAGCCTATCAACGTCCTGGTCTCGAACGACCCTTTAGGGGAATCAAGTTCCCGGGAAGTCTCATCTTGAGGCAAGTTTCCCGCTTAGATGCTTTCAGCGGTTATCTCTTCCGTATTTAGCTACCCGGCAATGCCACTGGCGTGACAACCGGTACACCAGAGATACGTCCACTCCGGTCCTCTCGTACTAGGAGCAGCCCCCCTCAAACTTCCAACGCCCACGGCAGATAGGGACCAAACTGTCTCACGACGTTTTAAACCCAGCTCACGTACCACTTTAAATGGC
>CAHJXF010000392.1 GCA_903644065.1 Betaproteobacteria bacterium | reverse complement strand
GCGGGACGGCGCGTATTGTAGCCGAGCGCCCGACGGCCGCCGCGTCGTGCCAGGCGGGTCCGCATCGCCTGAAGCGACCGGAACGTGGTCGTATACTCGACGCGGTACCGTCGTGACGCTCGACCGCGACATCGCACGCCCGGCGTCGGCGCGACGCAACCCCTCCCGACTCTCCGATCCGAACCATGCGCTTCGAAGGCACCCAGACATACGTCGCCACGCAGGACCTGAAGCTCGCCGTCAACGCGGCCCTCACGTTGCAACGGCCGCTGCTGATCAAGGGCGAGCCCGGCACCGGCAAGACCATGCTCGCGGAAGAAGTCGCCGCCGCGCTCGGCATGCCGCTGATGCAGTGGCACATCAAGTCGACGACGAAGGCGCAGCAGGGCCTGTACGAGTACGACGCGGTGAGCCGGCTGCGCGATTCGCAACTGGCCGACATCGACGGCGGCGAACGCGTCAAGGACATCCACAACTACATCGTCCGCGGCGTTCTCTGGCAGGCCTTCGCGTCGGACGTGCCGGTGGTGCTGCTGATCGACGAGATCGACAAGGCCGACATCGAATTTCCCAACGACTTGCTGCGCGAGATCGATCGCATGGAGTTCTACGTCTACGAGACGCGCGAACTGATCCGGGCGAAGCACCGGCCGCTGGTGGTGATCACGTCGAACAACGAGAAGGAACTGCCCGACGCGTTCCTGCGTCGCTGCTTCTTCCACTACATCCGCTTTCCCGACAAGGAGACGATGCAGGCGATCGTCGACGTGCACTACCCGGCGATCAAGAAGGAGCTGCTCGCTGCCGCGCTCGCCGCGTTCTTCCAGATGCGCGACGTGCCGGGGCTGAAGAAGAAGCCGTCGACGTCGGAGCTGCTCGACTGGCTGAAGCTGCTGCTGGCCGAGGACATCCCGCCCGAGGCGCTGCACAGCAAGGACACCAAGGCCGTCGTGCCGCCGCTCCACGGCGCGCTGCTCAAGAACGAACAGGACGTACATCTGTTCGAGCGGCTGGTGTTCATGGCGAAGAACAATCGCTGATCCCGACGAGATCGTTGATTCGTCAACCATATTCGAACGACATGGCCTTCGCCGGACCGGTCACGTTGAGCGGCAGCCGCGTCGTGCTCGAACCGCTCGTCGCGGACCACGTCGATGCGCTGGTCGACGCGGCGCGCGACGGGGAACTGTGGAAGCTCTGGTACACGTCGGTGCCGACTCCGGACGGCATGGCCGCGGACATCGAGCGCCGCCTCCACCTGCAACGCGCGGGCGGCATGCTGCCGTTCGCGGTGGTGGAAACCGGGACGAGTCGTGCGGTCGGCATGACGACGTACATGAACATCGACGCGATCAACCGGCGCGTCGAGATCGGCTCGACGTGGTACGCGAAGCGCGTGCAGCGCACCGGCCTCAATACCGAAGCCAAGCTGCTGCTGCTCGGCCACGCGTTCGACGCCCTCCGCTGCATCGCCGTCGAGTTTCGCACCCACTGGATGAACCAGCAGAGCCGCACCGCCATCGCGCGGCTGGGCGCCAGGCAGGACGGCGTGCTGCGCAACCACGTGGTCGCGTCGGACGGCACGCTGCGCGACACGGTGGTGTTCTCGATCATCGCGTCCGAGTGGCCCGCAGTGCGTCGCCATCTCCTGCATCTGCTGGACCGGACCCCGTCTCCTCACGCCTGAGCCCGTCATGCTGATCGACTTTTTCTTCGCCTTGAAGGCCGCCAAGATCCCGGTGTCGATCAACGAGTACTTGATCCTCCTCGAAGGCCTGAAGAAGGACGTGATCGAACCCGGGTCGTCGTCGTCGCCCATCGACGATTTCTACTATTTCTCGCGAACCGCTCTGGTCAAGGACGAGCAGAACTACGACAAGTTCGACCGGGCGTTCGGCACCTACTTCAACGGCCAGGCCGCCAAGGTCGACCTGCAGCGCGACTTGCCGCTCGACTGGTTGATGAAGAAGCTCGACCGCGAGCTCACGCCGGAGGAAAAGGCGCAGGTCGAGGCACTGGGCGGCTGGGACGCGCTGATGAAGCGGCTGCAGGAGATCCTCGCCGAGCAAAAGGAGCGTCACGAGGGCGGCAGCAAGTGGATCGGCACCGGCGGCACGTCGCCGTTCGGCAACGGCGGCTACAACCCGGAAGGCATCCGCATCGGCGGTCCGTCGGCGGGTAATCGCAGCGCGGTCAAGGTGTGGGAGTCGCGCGCCTATCGCGACTACGACGACCAGGTCGAGCTCGGCACGCGCAACATCAAGGTCGCGCTGCGGCGCCTGCGGAAGTTCGCTCGCGAAGGCGCCGACCTCGAGCTCGACCTGCCCGACACGATCGGCTCCACCGCGCGCAACGCCGGCTGGCTCGACATCAAGATGGTGCCGGAGCGGCGCAACAAGGTGAAGGTGCTGATGCTGCTCGACGTGGGCGGCACGATGGACGACCACATCGCCCGCACCGAGGAGCTGTTCTCGGCGGCCAAGGCCGAGTTCAAGCACATGGACTTCTTCTATTTCCACAACTGCGTCTACGACCACCTGTGGAAGAACAATCGCCGCCGGCACGCGGAGCGCACCGCGACCTGGGACGTGCTGCGGAAGTACACGCCGGACACCAAGCTGATCCTGGTCGGCGACGCGACGATGAGCCCGTACGAGATCCTGCAGCCGGGCGGCAGCGTCGAATACAACAACGAGGAGTCGGGCGCGGTGTGGCTGCAGCGCCTGACCGACCAGTTCCCCAAGTTCCTGTGGCTCAATCCCGAGCCCGAGCCGCTGTGGCAGTACCGCCAGTCGATCTCGGTGATCAACCAGATCATGGCGCAGCGCATGGTGCCGATCACGCTCGAGGGGCTGGCGCGGGGGATGCGGCTGCTGTCGAAGTAGAGCGACGCGGGCCGGTTGCCGTCCGCGGCACCGGCCGGAAACGCGAACCTGCGCGATTCAGCCGTCGGCCGATAAACGGCGGTGCACGCGACCCGCAGTTTCGACGTTCATCTTCGTGCGCGTCGAACCGACGCGTCGTCACTCACTGCAGGAGATCACATGGAATCCAACGATTCGGGACGCCGTATCCATCCGCTGGTGGCGACCGCCGCCGTGTCCGTCATCGTGCTGTCCGCCGTCGGCGTCACCGCGCTGGTGATGAACCGGTCGAGCGCGACGCCGTCGCCGTACGACGCGCCGCCCGTGGCCAACGTCGCCGCGCCGGTCGCAGCGCCGCCCGTGGCCAGTGTCGCCGCGCCGGTCGA
>CAHJXF010000391.1 GCA_903644065.1 Betaproteobacteria bacterium | reverse complement strand
GCATGGCGCGCTCCTCAGGCCGGGTGCGTGGCGAGCCGCAACGGATCCAGCGCCCGACGCTGCCAGGCCCGGACCAGCACCAGCGTCGCGAGCGCCACCAGCAGCATCGCCACGGCCGGCGCTTCTGGCGTGGACGGCACCTCGGCGCCGACCGCGAGATTCGACACGCCGGCCGGCAACGGCGACGGCTGGTCGACCGGCGTCGCCGTGGCCAGGTTACGCACCAGGCGATCGACCGCGACGAACGACGTGTATTGCGTCAGCAGGCCGTAGCGAAGACCCAGCTCGGTGATCGCCTTCGCCTGCTCGCCGGTTCCGTCGAGCGCTTCCTGGTCCGACAGCGACGCGACGCGATGCCGCGCCCACAGGTAGCGCAGGGCCGGCTGCGTCGACGCCGGGTTCGGGGTCGACTGCGACGAAGAAGACTTCGATGCGGCAGTGGACGATGCCGCCGAAGAGAACGCCGCGTCGGAGGACGCCGCCGGTGACGAAGCCGCGAAGGACGACGCCGCGGCGAGATCGACGCTGCCGCGATAGTTGCCGTGGGCGGTCGACCCCTCGATCACCAGCTTGCCCGACGGCTGGCCGCGCCACTTGCCGAACACGATCACCGGGCGCGATGCGAACAGGTCGCCGATCGCCGCCGGCTCGACGTCGTAGGGCTGGAACCCGGCACCCTCGAAGCGCAGCCGGACGTGCGTCAGGACCGGCGCCTCGATCATGCGGCGAAAGCGCTCCGCCTCGCCGGCCGCTTCGCTCGCCTGCACGACGATGAACGGCTCGCCCTGCCCGGCCCGCGCCAGGCCTTCGATCAGGTGCCGATTGACCGCGCTGCCGATGCCGAACGCGAACAGGTTGGCCCGGCCGAGATTGCCGCGTACGAGTTCGAAGGCTTCGCGTTCCACCGTCACGTAGCCGTCGGTGATGACGATCGTCGAGCGCGAGCGGTCGTCGTCCTGCGGCAGCGCCAGCGCATGGCGCAGCGCCGGCAGCAGCTCGGTGCTGCCGCCGCCGCTCTGGCGATCGATGGTCTGGATCGCGAACTCGACGTTGGCCTGCGTCGCGGGCAGCGAACGCGGCGCGAGCAGCGAGTCGTCGCCGGAGAACAGCAGCACGTTGAACGTGTCGCTCGGTCGGAGACCGCCGATCAGCTTTCGCAGCAGCGCCTTCGCGGTGTCGAGCGGGTAGCCGTGCATCGAGCCCGAGATGTCGATCACGAACAGGTACTCGCGCGGCACGATGGCGGTGGAAGCGACCTGCTTCGGCGGCTCGAGCAGGGCGAGGAAGAAGCGCTCGTCGCCGCCCTGGTCGAGCAGCACGCCCGACTCGATCGCATCGCCCGCCAGCCGGTAGTCGAGCACGAAGTCGCGATCGTTGGCTGCCGTGCTTCCGCTCGTGCCACCGCTGGCCAGCGCGATGTCGACCCGGTCGCCGCGACCGCCGTGGTCGAGCCCGCCTTCGCGCCGGATGTCGACCCGATGCGTGCTCGAACCAACGTCCTTGATGCCGATCGGCGACGCGAGCGCGACGTGGAGCTCGAAGGTCGCCGGCGTCGCCTTGCCCTCGCCGAGGTAGGGGATCGCCGCGAAGGCGTTGCCGCCGGCGGCGCCGGCCGACGCCGGGCCGCCGGCGTAGCGCGGGCCCACCACGGTCGGGAAGACGAATCGATATCGGCCGTCCTCGGGCACGATCAGCTCGGTGTAGTGCAGTTCGACCGCGACGTCGTCGTCCGGCAGGATGTTGGCCACGTTCATCTGGAAGACGTTGGGCCGATGCTGCTCGAGCAGCGCCGCGGTCCTGCCTTCGGCCTTCGCGGCCTGGTACTCGGCGCGCGCCTGCTGCTTCTCGCGGATCTGCGCGGTCAGCAGCCGGTCGCCGAGCCGCACGTTCATCGCGTACACCGCGGCGCGCGTGCCGCCGGGAAAGACGTAGCGCGCCTCGATCGGCCGCTTGCCCTGGTTGCGGTAGTGCTGCGTCACGACCACGTCGGCGATGACGCCCGCGATGCGCACGTCGACCCGCGTCGACTCGAGCGGCAGCCGATCGATCGACGGATCGGCGCTGTCGACGAAGAAATACGGCGACTCGACCTTCGTGCCGCCGGCCCCGTCGCGGTCCGTTTCCTGGCCCGACGCGCCGAGCGGCCACACGCTGCACAGCGCGACATAGACGATCCCCGCGATCGCCACCAGACGACCCACCCACACGTCGAACCTTCTCATCGCGGTCTCCCGTTTCGGGCCGTGCTGGATGCGCGGCGCACGGGACGCAGAGTCGCCGGTCACTGTGCGGTGACGATGAAGCGGACCGCGCCGGCAGCGAAGGCTTCGTGAAGTTCGCGTGAAGACGCCGCGCTGGTCGCCACGTCGCACGGTTCGGGCAGCACGTTCGATGGGAGCCGCGCGTGCCGCGAACGGTCACTTCCCGTCGCCGAACGGCGGGTCTCAATGGCGCGGCAGCGTCGGCGTCGCCGGACGCCCGGTCTCAATGGCGCGGCAGCGTCAGCGTCGCGAGCGCGCCGCCATCGGGGTGATTGGCCAGCGCGATGCTGCCGCGATGCAGGCCGGCGATCTCGCGCACGAACGCGAGGCCGAGGCCGGTGCTCTTTTTCTGCGTGCCGGGCCGCTGCAGCGAGAAGAACTTCTCGAACACCTTGCCGCGCGCGTAGTCGGGTACGCCGGACCCGTGATCGCGCACGCGAAAGACGAGGCGCGACGACCGGCCGTGGCCCTTCGCGTCGAGCGTCACCTCGACGACGCCGCCGTCGGGCGAGAAGTCGATCGCGTTGTCGATCAGGTTGGCGAGCGCCCGGCGCAGCAGGAAACGGTCGCCTTCGATCTCGGGCTTGCGGCCGATGGTCCGGTCGACGAAGCGCACCGCCACGCCGCGGCCGCTGCCGGCCGCGGTCGAGACGACATCGTGGCCGAGCGCGACCGCGTCGACCGCGTCGATCGTGTTCAGGCGGCGACGCTGCTCGAGCACCGCGAGCTCGAGCATGCGATCGGCCAGCTCGCGGATGCGGGCGGTCTCGCGACCGATGTTGGCGACGAAGCGCCGTCGCTCGTCCTCGGGCATCGGCTCCTCGAGCAGCTCGGCCGCGCCCCGGATCGCCGACAGCGGGCTCTTCAGCTCGTGGGTCAGCGTCTGCACGTAGTCCTCGACGTAGCTGCGACCGGACACCGCGTCGCGCAGGTCGCGGTACGCGAGGCGCAGTGCGAGCGGCGTGCGCCGCACCTGCCGCGCGAAGCGGCCGAGCG
>CAHJXF010000390.1 GCA_903644065.1 Betaproteobacteria bacterium | reverse complement strand
GGCGACGCGTCCGTCGCGGGCGAGCCGCTGCGGAGGCCGCGCCGCCGGCGGGTCCGCCCCGAGGCCCCGTCGACCGATGCGGCACCGTCGGATCCCGTCGAATGAGCGATGCCGCACTCGAGGTCCACGACCCGTTCGCGGGTCGCCCGGTGGTCACGGCGTTCATCGGCGTGGGCGCCAACCTCGGCTTCGCGCGCGACGCGGTGCTGAACGCGCTGGCCGACCTGTCCGGACTGCTCGGCAGCGAATTCATCGCGTCGTCGAGCCTCTATCGTTCCAGCCCGGTCGACGGCGACGGCCCGGACTACATCAACGCGGTCGCGGAACTCGGCACGCGCCAGTCGGCACACGAATTGCTGCATGCGCTGCAGGCGATCGAGACCCGCTACGGACGCGTGCGCACCACGCGCAACGCGCCGCGCACCCTCGACCTCGACCTGCTGCTGTACGGCGACGGCATCCTGAAGACACCCGACCTGGTCGTGCCGCATGCGCGCATGGCGGGCCGCGCGTTCGTGCTGCGTCCGCTGATCGAGATCGCGGGACCGATCGACATCCCCGGGCACGGTCGAGCCGATGCGCTGCTGGCGCGCATCGACGGACAGGACATCGAGCGCCTCGCCTGACCGGGACCTCTCATGCTCGACAGAATGCGGCACCTCGTGATCGAAGGACCCATCGGCGTCGGCAAGACGTCGCTGGCCCGACGGCTCGCCGACCGTCTGCGGGCCCAGACGCTGCTCGAGGCGCCCGAAGCCAATCCCTTCCTCGAACGCTTCTACCGCGACAGCGCGCGCCATGCCTTCACGACGCAGCTGCACTTCCTGTTCCAGCGCCTCGACCAGTTGCGCGATCTCGGTCGGCGCGAGCTGTTCGACCAGCCGTTCGTGGCGGACTTCCTGCTCGAGAAGGACGCGCTGTTCGCCTCGCTGACGTTGTCCGACGACGAGCTCGACCTGTATCGCCGCATCTACGCCAACCTGTCGGTGCAGGCACCCGTGCCCGACCTGGTGATCTACCTGGACGCGTCGCCCGCCGCGTTGCTGACGCGCATCGCCGAACGCGGCCGGCCGATGGAGGTGTCGATCTCGGAAGCCTATCTCGCGCAGCTGTGCGAGGCCTACACGCGCTTCTTCTACCAGTACGAGGCGTCGCCGCTGCTGACGGTCAACACCGAACACCTCGACCCGGCCAACGACGACGCGGACTTCGAGCTGCTGCTCGACCGCGTGCGTCAGATGCGCGGCCGTCGCGAGTCGTTCATCCGCGGCGAGTGACCGATGCGTCCGCCCCTAACCCGATGACCGTCGATCCGGTCCCGACCCCGCGGCCCCGCGGCACCTCGCTGTCGGGAGTCGCGCGCCTGCAGGCGCTGCGCGACGACGGTCGGCGCATCGTCATGCTGACCTGCTACGACGCGAGCTTCGCGGGCCTCTGCTCGGCCGTCGGGGTCGACACGCTGCTGGTCGGCGACTCGCTCGGCATGGTGATCCAGGGAGAGTCGTCGACAGTCCCCGTGACCGTCGAGCAGATGCGCTATCACGTGGCGTGCGTGGCGCGCGGCGCGGCCAGCGCGGCGCCGCCGTCGCCCGTGCTGGTCGCCGACCTGCCGTTCGGCAGCTATCACGCATCGCCCCACGTCGCGCAGGCGAACGCGGCGACGCTGATGCAGGCCGGCGCCGAGGTCGTGAAGGTCGAAGGCGCCGGGCGCGACAACGGCTGGCTGTTCGAGGTCGTCGCGTTCCTCGTGGACCGCGGCATCCCGGTCTGCGGCCATCTCGGCCTCACGCCGCAGAGCGTGGCGCAGATCGGCGGCTATCGTGTGCAGGGACGCGGCGACGACGCGGCCGAGCGCCTGCTCGCCGATGCGCTGGCGCTCGAGCGCGCGGGGGTCTCGATGCTGGTCCTGGAGATGGTGCCTTCGGCGCTCGCGGCACGCATCACCGGCGCCTTGCGCATCCCCACGATCGGCATCGGTGCGGGGCCCGGCTGCAGCGGTCAGGTCCTGGTGTTGCACGACCTGCTGGGCGTCTATCCGGGGCGCAAGGCGCGCTTCGTCCGCGACTTCACGCGCGACGCCGACGGGACGGTGCGCGGGCCCGCGGACGCGATCCGCGCCTATGTCGACGCGGTGCGCGACGGCAGCTTTCCGGCGCCTGAGCACACGTTCGACTGAACGCCGCACGCGCGGTGCGCTTCTGGCATGCTCCGCGTCCGTCGTCGCGCTCGACCGCGGACCTACGGCACCGCGCCGGCCCCGTCCACATTATGAAGATCGTCACGACCATCGAGGAGCTGCGGGGGCAACTGCGCGGTCAGCTGCGGACCGCCTTCGTCCCGACGATGGGCAACCTCCACGAAGGTCATCTGTCGCTGATGCGGCTCGCCGCCAAGCACGGTGATCCGGTCGTCGCCAGCATCTTCGTCAATCGCCTGCAGTTCGGACCCAAGGACGACTTCGACCGTTACCCGAGAACCTTTCGCGGGGACTGCGACAAGCTCGAAGCCGAGGGCGTCTACGTGCTGTTCGCGCCCGACGAGCGCGAGATGTACCCCGAGCCGCAGGAGTACCGCGTCGACCCGCCGCGCGCGCTCGGCGACGTGCTCGAGGGCGAGTTCCGGCCCGGCTTCTTCGTCGGCGTCACGACCGTCGTGCTGAAGCTGTTCTCGTGCGTACAACCGAGCGCGGCGATCTTCGGCAAGAAGGACTATCAGCAGCTGATGATCCTGCGCCGCATGGCGCGCCAGTTCGCGCTGCCGACGCAGATCGTCGCGGCCGAGACCGTACGCGCCGACGACGGCCTCGCGCTGTCGTCGCGCAACGGCTATCTCAGCACCGACGAGCGCGCGGAAGCGCCGGCCCTGCAACGCGAGCTGCGGCATGTCGTCGAAGCCATCGCTGCGTCGTCGCTCGACGGCATCGTCCGGGCGGCGGACGACGCGAGACGGCGGCTCGTCGAGCGCGGCTGGCGTCCGGACTACGTGTCGGTCCGCCGTCGCGCCGACCTTGCGCCGCCCGAGCCGCAGGACGTGGAGCGCAAGGAGCCGCTGGTGGTGCTGGCCGCCGCGTGGCTCGGCGGCACGCGCCTGATCGACAACCTCGAAGCATGAGGAAGGCGGCCCGAGAAGCGATCGGAAGGGCCGCTCGAGAGCAGATGGAATCCGTCTGGGAGGCGGACGGACCGCCGCCCGAAAGGCGGATTAAAAAAGCCGCCTGCAAGGCGGCTCGGGCTGCTCTGGCGATCCGGATCGCGGATCGCCGAACCGCATCTGTCCTAC
>CAHJXF010000389.1 GCA_903644065.1 Betaproteobacteria bacterium | reverse complement strand
CTTCGCGGCTCCGGAGCTTCGGGCCCGTCGACTCGGTGCCGACGGCGCCGGCGCCTGGCGCTCCGCCCGACCCCGGCGCCGGCGCGTACGAAGCCGGCCTTCATCACGAAAATCAGGAACTATCGGTCATGGTCATTCTGCGACTCACCCGCGGCGGCGCGAACAAGCGTCCTTTCTATCACGTCGTCGCCACCGATTCGCGCAATCGCCGCGACGGTCGCTTCATCGAGCGCGTCGGCTTCTACAACCCGGTCGCGGCCGGGGCGGAAGAGGGTCTCCGCATCGCGCTCGATCGCGTCAGCTACTGGCAGGGCGTGGGCGCGCAGATGTCGCCGGCCGTGGCCCGGCTGGTCAAGGATTTCACGAAGAAGCACGGTCAGGTCGCGGCCGCGCCGGCCGAGCCCGTCGCGGCCTGAGCGTTCCGTTCGGCAGGCCGGCATGGAACTTCCGGCCGACCTGGTGCTGGTGGGTCATGTGCTCGATGCGTGGCGGCTCGACGGCAGCGTGAAGGTGGCACCGTATTCGAGCGATGCCGCCGCGCTGCTCGCGGCACGTGAGTGGTGGTTCGACGTGCGCGGCACGGTGCGCGCGTTCGACGTGATCGGTGCGAAAGTGCACGGCAGCACGGTGACGGCCCGGCTGGTCGGCATTCCGGACCGCGACGCCGCCGAGGCCCTGAAGGGCGCCCGCATCTCGGTGCAGCGGCGCTACTTTCCGGTCACCGACGACGGCGAGTACTACTGGGTCGACCTGATCGGCCTCGCGGTCGTCAACGAGACCGGCGAGGCGTTCGGTACGGTGGTCGAACTGATGGACACGGGCGCGCACCAGAATCTCGTGGTCCGGCCGGCCGGCGACGGGAGCCGCGCGACGGAGCGCTTGATTCCCTTCGTCGACGCGTTCGTGAAGACGGTGGACCTGGCGGCGCGGCGCATCGTGGTGGATTGGCAGGCCGACTATTGAGCGCACGGCCGGCGGAACGGGCGACCGGAATGCAGTTCGACGTCGTGACGTTGTTTCCTGAGATGTTCGCCGCGGTCACCGCGTCGGGCGTCACGCGGCGTGCGCTGGACGAGGGTCGCTGGGCGCTCCGGACTTGGAATCCGCGCGACTTCACGAGCGACGCCTACCGCACGGTGGACGATCGACCCTACGGCGGCGGGCCGGGCATGGTGATGCTGGCCGCGCCGCTCGAGGCGGCCATCGAGGCGGCGGTGCAGGGGCAGGCGACGACCGGGCGGGCGCGACCGCGGGTGATCCTGATGTCGCCGCAAGGCGCGCCGCTGACGCACGATCGCGTGATGGCGCTGCAGGCGGAGCGCGAGACGCGCGGGGCGGTGCTGGTGTGCGGGCGCTACGAGGCGGTCGACGAGCGATTGATCGAACGCGTCGTCGACGAGGAGATCAGCCTCGGCGACTTCGTGCTGTCGGGCGGCGAACTGGCCGCGATGGCGCTGATCGACGCGGTGGTGCGGCAGGTGCCGGGCGTGCTCGGCGCGGTGGATTCGGCGGCGCAGGACTCGTTCGCGGCGACGGAACAGGGCGGGTTGCTCGATTGCCCGCACTACACCCGGCCCGAGATGTGGCGCGACGCGGCGGTGCCCGAGGTGTTGTTGTCCGGCCATCACGCGCGCATCGTGGAATGGCGGCGCGACCGGGCGTTGCAGGCGACCTGGGCCAAGCGCCCCGACCTGATCGAGCGCGCGCGGGCCGCGGGGCGGCTGTCGAAGCGCGACGAGCAGGTGCTGCGGCGATTGATCGACCCGGCGGCGGCGACGACCGGATGACGGACCCTGGGAGTGCAGACGAAGCAGGCGTGCGGGAAGTCGAAGCGGGCTGTGGGGTTTCGACCGATCGAGAACAGCAGTGAAGCGAGCGGCTGCGGCCGTGTCATCAACCCCATCCTCTACGCGGCCATACCGACAACGCAGCGCCGCGCACGATGGTTCAAGGAGTCCGTCGATGAACCTCATCGAAACGCTGGAAAAAGAAGAGATCGCCCGTCTGGGCAAGACCATTCCCGACTTCGCGCCGGGCGATACGGTGATCGTCAGCGTCAACGTGGTCGAAGGCACGCGCAAGCGCGTGCAGGCCTACGAAGGCGTGGTGATCTCGAAGCGCAATCGCGGCATCAACTCCAATTTCATCGTTCGCAAGATCTCGAGCGGCGAAGGCGTGGAACGCACGTTCCAGACCTACTCGCCGTCGATCGCCACGATCGAGGTCAAGCGGCGCGGCGACGTGCGGCGCGCCAAGCTGTACTACCTGCGCGAGCGTTCGGGCAAGTCCGCGCGCATCAAGGAAAAGCTCACCGCGCGGCCGCGCGGCGCAGCGGCCAAGAAGAGCGCCCCGGTCGTACCCGAGACCGGCGACGACCAGGCCGTCTGACGTTTCTCCGGTCCGCAGCGATGGCGCGGCCGACGGCGCGCTTTCGATGACGTTCGCATGAGCGATTCCCTCGACGACGGCGCGACGCCCGCCCCGGTGGCTCGACGGTTGCCGCCCTTCGACCCGGAGACGGCGCCGATCGTCGGCACGTCGAGCGGGCTGGCGGTCGACGCCCGACTGCTGACCGCGGAGCGCCTGCGGCGCATGTTCGCCGCGCCGCGCCCGTGGACGCCCGAGCGCTCGGACGAGTCGCGGAAACCCCGGCTGCGAAACGGGGCGACCGGTCTCGTTCCGGCGTCGGTGCTGGTCCCCATCGTGGTCCGCGACGCCGGCGCCACCGTGCTGCTCACCGAGCGCACCGCGCATCTGAACGATCACGCCGGTCAGGTCAGCTTTCCCGGCGGTAGCGCCGAGCCCGAGGACACCGATGTCGTCGATACGGCGCTCCGCGAGTCGGACGAGGAGATCGGTCTCGACCGCAGCCGCGTCGAGGTGATCGGGCGGCTGCCGGACTACCCCACCGTCACCGGCTTCAACGTGTCGCCCATCGTCGCGCTGGTGTCGCCGCCGTTCACGCTGGAACTCGACGCGTTCGAAGTCGCCGAGGCCTTCGAGGTACCCCTCGCCTTCGTGCTCGATCCGGCCAACCAGCAGCGTCGCGAGATCGAGATGGACCGGCAGGTGCGACACTTCATCGCGATGCCGCACGGCCCGCATTTCATCTGGGGAGCGACCGCCGCGATGCTGCGCAACCTCTACCTGTTCGTGGCGGCGCAGACGGCGGCCTGAGCGACGCCCGGGTCGACGGTCGCCCCGTCCGCTCGGCGCCCGTCCGGCGCAGTGGCAGCGCGGCGACCGCAGGTCGTCCGTCGTCGCGTCGCATGGCCCGACG
>CAHJXF010000388.1 GCA_903644065.1 Betaproteobacteria bacterium | reverse complement strand
CGCGCAAAAGCCGCCGGTGCAGCGCGGCGCCCCGGCCGGGTCGAGCGTGAGGTCGGCGTCCTGTTCCGTGCCGAGCGGCGCCCAGAGAAGGCGACCCAGCAGGGACGGCACGGGTTCGGCCGCGGCCCGCTCGATGACCCAGCCCAGCAGGTCCGTGTTGGCCGACACGTAGCGAAAGGGCCCGCCGTGCGCCTCGGCCTCGCCTGTCAGTTGCGCGAAGAACGCGTGGAGCCCGGGCGACGACGTGCCGGAGCGACTCGGCTGCCAACCCGTGGCCTCGTCGTAGGCCGACTGCCGGGTCGCGTCGAAGCGGATGGCCGCCCGCATGTCCAGCAAATGGCGGACGGTCGCGCCGGCGTAGGGACCGCCGCCGACCTCGGGTACGTAGCGAGCGACGGGCGCCTCCACGTCCAGCACGCCCGTCGAGGCGAGCAGTTCCGCGAGCAGGCCCATGACCGCCTTGGTGGCGGACATCAGGATGTGCCGCGACCCGGGGTCCATGCCGTTGCCGTAGGACTCGTGCACGACCCGGCCGTCGAGCAGGACCACCAGCGCGTCGGTCGACGTGGCCGCGATCACCGCATCCAGGCCGAGGCGCGGACCGTCGGGAATCTGCAGATCGAAGGCGGCGAGATCGCGGTCCGAGGCTTCGAGCGCGGCGACGTCCGTACCCCGTCGAACGGTGGCCACGGGAACGAGTTCGGCCACGTGATGGAACGCCCGACGGTTGTGCGGCGCATCGCGCCAGCTGTCGAGACCGACACCGGCGGGTGTCGGGGACCGGCCCGAGGCCGGCCGTGGCGCGGAAGCGCCGGCGCCGGCCGCGGTCGAAGCCGGTACCGAGTCGGGTAGCGGTACCGGTACCGGTACCGATACCGAGGCCGATGCAGCCGCCGACACTGCATCGCGGTCGAGTTCGCGTTCGTTCATGGTTCACCTTCCGCCGCAAAAAGGCGCCGAGACGACGCCGTGAAAACGAAATTTATGGCGTCAGGGCAGGCGTTGCTATGCTGAAAGTCCGCCAATGACTCGAGATCGTCCGAAATGGACCCGCTCGCCGAGACCATCGCACTGCTGCGTCCCGAAGCGCTGCTCTGGAAGCAGATGGAGGTCGACGGCGACTGGGCAATCCGCTTCCCGGCCAGCAGCGCCGTCGTGTTCGCGATGGTCGCGAAGGGTCGCTGCGTGTTCCAGACCGCCGGCCGTGCGCCCTGCGAGATGCGGGAAGGCGACTTCGTCCTGCTCAACGCGCCGTCGACCTGGACGCTGGGCCGCGATCGGGCGTCGAAGCCTCGCGACCTTCTCGCGGCCCGCGGGCGCTCCGCGAAAAAGGTCGTCGCCGGACTCGGCCACGCCGCGGCGACCACGCGCATCCTCGGCGGGCGTTTCGCGTTCGAGCAGGCCAATGCCGCGCTGCTCGAGGACCTGCTGCCGTCGCTGGTCGAGATCCGCTCGCTCGACGGCGGCGCCGTCCGCCTGCGCCATGTGCTCGACCTGCTGGGGGACGAAGCGACGGCCGACCGACCGGGACGGGAGCTGGTCCTGCAACGGTTGCTGGAACTCATGCTGGTCGAAGCGATCCGGACGCACGTCTCCTCGGTCGAGAGGCTCGGCAGCGGGCTCGTCCCCGGGTTGGCGGACGCGAGGATCGCGCGCGCCTTGCGTGCGATGCACGCGGACATCGGCAGGAGATGGACGGTGGGGCGGCTGGCCGCGGTGGCCGGCAGCTCGCGCTCGGCGTTCGCGGAGCGCTTCGCCCGCGTGGTCGGCCGGTCGCCGATCGACTACCTGTCGCGCTGGCGCATGGCGGTGGCCAGGGACGCGCTGCAATCCGGTCGCATCGGGTTGAGCGAGATCGCTCGGCGGAGCGGCTATCGGTCGGTCAGTGCGTTCAGCACCGCCTTCGGGCGCACCGTGGGCTGCTCGCCGTCGGCGTATGCAAGACGGGTGGCGAGCGAACGGACCGGCGGGGAGGAAGTCGACACGGTCGACGAACGAGCGCATGGCAACGCGGGCCGTCGCCCGGTGGCATGAGCGAACCTCCCGCCTCGCATGGCGGCGGGCAGTGCTCGGGGCGGTCGCTCCGCTCGCCTGCCTGCGCGGGACCCGCCTCGATCGGCGCGGCCGTTCGCGCATCAGCTCCGTCGGCTACGCAAAATAGCCAACCGATCGATCTCGGATCGCCTGCTCGCGCGTGGACGGTCAGGGAACGTCGTCGTCTGTCCGTCGACTATCGGCTCGCACCGGAGGCGCCCGGCGACGCGGCGCTCGACGACTGCGTCGCGGCCCGGTCCTGGCTTCGCGCGGGCTGCTCGTGCCGTTGCTGCGACGCAGCCTCGACAGAAACACGCGGGCCGGTTTCGCGGCGATGAATCTGGCGTTCAAGCAACGCGTCGAAGGGTCGTGAACCCGTCGTTGGCGTCCCGCATCACGGTGCTCCGCCGGTCCGATGTTCGCGATGTCGCGCATTTCCATCGCGGATCGAAGCCGGTCGGCGCCGGACCGATGCGGGTAGCCGAGGACGCGGCTCACGACCGCACCGGCCGGCCTCACGGACCCGCCGCCGTCTTCGACAGGCCGAGGCGTGCGAGCCGGGCCTCGATGTCCGGCTGCGCCTTGCGGGCGGCGACCAGGTCGGCGTCTCCTCCGGCTTCGTCGCCGAGACGCTTCTTCGCCAGTCCCCGGCCGTACAGCGCCGAAGCGCCGCGGGGCTGCAACTCGACGCTGCGATCGAAGTCGGCGATGGCCTTCCGGTCGCTGCCCAGGCGCACGTGGACCCAGCCGCGACTGTCGAGGTAGGCCGGACTCTTCGGGTTGCCGTCGACGGCGTCGTTGCAGTCGTCGAGGGCCCGATCGAGCTCGATGCCCAGCAGCACGCGGGCCCAGCAACGCTCGTTCAGCGCCGCCTCGCGTCCGACCTCCGTCGGATGGGCGGGCAGCCACTGGTCCAGTTGGGCGAGGGCTCGCGCGGGTCGATCGAGGTGGAGGTAGAACTGCGCCATGGTCTGTCGCATCTGCGCCTGCGGCGCGATCGTGCTGTCCAGTTCGTCGAGGTCGGCCCGCGCGCCGTCGCGGTTCGCGGCGGCGGAGCGCAGCACGACGCGCAGCAGTCGCGCGTCGACCTGCCGCGGGTCGAGCTCGAGCGCTCGGTCGACATCCTCGAGCGCCTTGCCGGGACGCTTGAGCGCCTGCTGGATGGCGGCGCGCTGGGCGAACAGCGCGGCCGAGGTCGGCTCCAGAGCGCATGCCCGGTCCAGGTCGGCCAGCGCGCGGTCGAAGTCGCG
>CAHJXF010000387.1 GCA_903644065.1 Betaproteobacteria bacterium | reverse complement strand
CGAGCCGTCGGAGCGCAGCGCGCTGCACGCCCGGATCGCAGCGCGCTTCGATGCGATGCTGGCCGCGGGCTTCGTCGCCGAGGTCGTCGCGCTCGAGCGCCGCGGCGACCTGCACGAGCGGCTGCCGTCGATGCGCTGCGTCGGCTATCGCCAGGTGCTGGACCATCTGGCGGGCCGCAGCTCGTCCGCCGAGATGCGCGAGCGGGCGATCGCCGCCACCCGGCAACTCGCGAAACGCCAGTTCACGTGGCTGCGGTCGCTACCGGAGCGGACCGTCGTCGACTGCCTGGCGCCCGACGCCGCGGAGCGCTTCGTCGCGCTGGCCCTGCGGGCGACCGGCCATGCGACGGTCGGCGCCTGACCGCCGCGCGACACGCGCCGGGCGGTCGATGCGACCCGCCCAGTCGATCACCACCCGTCCTCGCCGAAGAACGTCCGCGAACCGACGACCGGCGTTCGGCCGAGGGGCTCGCACCGGGCGCTGAGACCCGGCCCGCTTCACAAGAAGACGGTGCCGCCCTCGCCGGGACGGCGCGCCCCGACCGTGCCGATCACGAACGCCTGTTCGCCGGCGGCGCCGAGCGAGCGCAGGGCTTCGGCGGCCCGGTCCGGGGCCACGACCAGCACGAAGCCGATGCCGCAATTGAACGTGCGCAGCATCTCGTCGGCCGCGATGTCGCCCACCGCGGCCAGCCAGTCGAAGAGGGCCGGCCGGGTCCAGCTCGACAGTGCGACCTCGGCTCGCAGGGCGTCGGGAAACATGCGATGGGTGTTTTCGGCCAGGCCGCCGCCGGTGATGTGCGCCATCCCCTTCACGTCGATGCCCTCCATCAACGCGCGCACCGCCTTGACATAGATGCGGGTCGGCGCCAGCAGGACTTCGCCGAGCGATCGGGTCTCGCCGGTCGCCGCCGCGTGGACGTCGCAAAACGGCGCGTCGAGGGCGGCAGCGGAGCGCTCGATGACCTTGCGTACCAGCGAGAACCCGTTCGAGTGCAGTCCGCTCGACGCGAGCCCGATCAACGCGTCGCCGGCCGCGATGCGCGTGCCGTCGATCGCGCGCGCCTTCTCGACGACGCCGACCGCGAACCCGGCCAGGTCGTACTCGCCGACCGGAAAAGCCCCCGGGTGCTCGGCCGTCTCGCCGCCGATCAGCGCGCAACCGGCTTGCTCGCAGCCGTCGGCGATACCGCGCACGACCTCGGTCGCGATCGCGACGTCGAGCTTCTCGCAGACGTAGTAGTCGAGGAAGAACAGCGGCTCGGCGCCCTGCACGAGGATGTCGTTGACGCTCATCGCGACGAGGTCGATGCCGATGGTCTCGTGCCGCCCGAGCGCGAAGGCCAGCTTGAGCTTGGTGCCGACGCCGTCGGTGCCCGCGACCAGGACCGGCTCGCGGTAGCGCTTCGGCAGCTCGACCAGCGCACCGAAACCGCCGATGCCGGCCAGCACCTCGGGGCGCATCGTGCGACGGGCGAACGGCTTGATGCGGTCGACGAGCGCGTCGCCGGCATCGATGTCGACGCCGGCGTCGCGATAGGACAGTGCGCTCATGATTCGGTCCGGATTGGCGCCGCGGCGATGCGGAGAGGCCGACGGGAAGCGTGCTGCGGCGGAATCGAACGGACCGCCTGATAAAGTAGCGCTCTTTCGTCGCGGCCGAAAGTTCCGATGCTTGCCGCGGCGAGAGGGCGGTCCGCGAGCGGATTCCTGCGTGCGGCCATCGGTGCGGCGGACGAGGACGCGAACGGGGACGCGAAAAACATCGCATTCTATCCCAGCCGTCTGCACGGTCCGCCCGCGTCCTTGTGCCGTTCCCCGCACCGTCACCGACCCTCGTCCTCCCCGCCCCTGCCGCATGGTCCAGTCCGAAAGCGTCTTCTCCCCGTTGCTGCGGCAGGTGTTGCTGTGGGCCGCGTTCACCGCCGTGCTGGGCGTGCTGTTGTACTTCCTGGCGCCGGTCCTCACGCCGTTCCTGATCGCCGCGATCGTCGGCTACGTGGTCAATCCGGCGGTCGACTGGATGCAGAAGCATCGCGTGCCGCGCTGGCTCGGCACGACGATCGTGCTGATCGTGATGATCGCGCTCGTCATCCTGCTGATCCTTATCGTCGTCCCGGTGCTGCAAAAGGAGTTCACCACCGGCCGCGAGAAGCTGCCCGATCTCGTGTCGCGGCTGCAGACGACCGTCGCGCCGAAGCTGTCCTCGCTGTTCGGCGTCGACATCAACTTCAGCGCCGACTCGATCCGCAACTACCTCGGCGAGCACTTCAACTTCGAGAGCGTCGGCACTTCCGCGCTCGCGTACCTCCGGGTCGGCAGCGCCGCCGCGCTGTCGTGGCTGGCCACCGCGTTCCTGGTGCCGATCGTGCTGTTCTACCTGCTGATCGACTGGCACATGATCTGGACGCGCCTCCAGTCCGTGTTCCCGCGCACGCTGAACGCGCGCATGAGCGGCATGACCGGCGAATTCGACCAGGCGCTCGGCCAGTTCCTGCGCGGCCAGCTGCTGGTCATGCTGATCCTCGCGGTCTACTACTCGGTCACCCTGACCATCGCGCGTTTCGACGGCGCCCTGCCGATCGGCATCCTCACCGGCCTGCTGGTCTTCATTCCGTACGTCGGCTTCGCGTCGGGCCTGGTGCTGGCGCTGCTCGCGGCGCTGCTGCAGTTCGGCAGCCTGTACGGGTTCGTCGCGGTGGCGGTGATCTACGGCATCGGGCAGATCGTCGAAAGCGTGTTCCTCACGCCGCGGCTGGTCGGCACCAACATCGGCCTGCATCCGCTGGCGGTGATCTTCGCGTTGCTGGCCTTCGGCGAGCTGTTCGGCTTCTTCGGCATCCTGCTCGCGCTGCCGGTCAGCGCGGTACTGGTCGTCGCATTGCGGCACTTTTCGACGCGCTACGTCGAAAGCGATTTCTATCAGGGACGCAAGAGCGAGGTGATCGACCTGAGCGCCGCGACCGATCATCCCGCCCCGACGTCGTCGATCGACCTGTCCTGACCGGGCGTGGAACGACTCGATCCTCCTCCTGCGACCGCAGCGCGACGCTCGTGACGCAGCTGCTGCTCGACCTCGAGCCGCCCAAGCGGCCCACCTTCGACGACTTCATCGTGGGCCGCAACGCGGAGGTCGTCGATGCGCTCCGGCGTCTCGCGGCGGGCCGCGCCGGCGACGCTTCCGGGCGCTGCCTGTACCTGTGGGGCGAGGACGGCAGCGGACGCAGTCACCTGTGCACGGCGGTGGCCGACGCGCTCGGCGGCGTGCGCATCGAGGGCCGCCTCGCGAC
>CAHJXF010000386.1 GCA_903644065.1 Betaproteobacteria bacterium | reverse complement strand
TCGGACCCGGCTCCGCGGAGTCCCGGGTCACCGAGCCGACCTCGCCGAAGCGCTCGCGACGCAGGTCGGCGACCAGCGAAGCGATGCTCGCCGCATCGGGCAGGTCGGTGGCCCGCCAGCGCAGCAACGGGATGCGCGCAGCCGCCAGCGCGCGGTTCTTCACCGCATCGGCCCGCGCGCGCGCCGGCTCGCGATGCGACGCGTCGTCGAGCTCGATCGCCGCGACGATCGAGAAGTCGCGTTCGCAGATCAGGTAGTCGACGCTTTTTTGGCTGATGCGGTTCTGCCATTCGCGCCACGGATGGCCCTTGCGGACCCGCACGATGCGCGACAGCGGCACCTGCGCCAGCACGATCTGTTCGGGCAGTGTCCGCACCAGCCGATGGAACAGCACCTGCTCGACACGCGACAGCGGCCGTTGCCTGGAGAACGGCCACTCCCGCTCCCGGGGTCCGGCGCGCGACCGTCGCTGCGCCGCCTGCACGACGGCGATGCCGACCAGCACCGCCAGCAACGGGACGAGGTAGACGAGCACGTGGTTCACCGGCCGGACCGCCTCAGTCGCGGGTGACGCGGAACACTTCCTCGCGCGACGTGACGCCGCTCGCGATCCAGCGCTCGCCGTCTTCGCGCAGGTTGGTCATGCCCTGCTGCCTCGCAGCCACGCGCAACGCCGGCTCGCCGGACTCGTCGTGGACCATGTCGCGCAGGTGGTCGTCGATGCGCATCAGCTCGTAGATGCCGGTCCGGCCCTGGTAGCCGGTGTGGCCGCAGGTCGGACAGCCCACCGGATGCCACTCGGTGGCGCCGTCTGCGCCGCGCTTCTCGACCTTGCAGACGTCGCACAGGCGGCGCACGAGCCGCTGCGCGACCACGCCGAGCAGGCTCGACGACAGCAGGAACGGCTCGACGCCCATGTCGGCGAGACGCGTGGCGGCCGACACCGCGTCGTTGGTGTGCAGCGTGGCCAGCACCAGGTGGCCGGTCAGCGACGCCTGCACTGCGATCTGCGCGGTCTCGAGGTCGCGGATCTCGCCGATCATGATGACGTCGGGGTCCTGCCGCAGGATGGCGCGCAGCGCGGCGGCGAAGCTCATGCCGATGCGCGCGTTGACCTGGGTCTGGCCGATCGCCGGCAGCTCGTACTCGATCGGGTCCTCGACGGTCAGGATGTTGGTCGTGGCCGCGTCGATGCGGGCCAGCGCCGCGTACAGCGTGGTGGTCTTGCCCGAGCCGGTCGGCCCGGTCACCAGCACGATGCCGTGCGGCTGCTTGATCAGCGCGTCGAAGGTGGCGAGCGTGTCGCGGCCCATGCCGAGCGCCGTCAGGTCGAGGCGGCCGGCCTCCTTGTCGAGCAGGCGCAGCACCGCGCGCTCGGGTTGCGACGGGCTGTTGCCGACCGGCAGCGTCGACACCCGCACGTCGAGCGGTCGTCCCGCGACCCGCAGCGCGATGCGGCCGTCCTGCGGCAGGCGCTTTTCGGCGATGTCGAGGTTGGCCATGATCTTGATGCGCGAGATCAGCGCCGAATGCAGCTGGCGGCGCGGCCGGACGATGTCGCGGAGCGTGCCGTCGACCCGGAAGCGCACGACCGAATGGGTCTCGAACGGCTCGAGGTGGATATCGGACGCGCCTTCCCGCGCGGCCTCGGTGAACAGCGCGTTGATCAGGCGGATCACCGGCGCGTTGTCCTCGGCTTCGAGCAGGTCCTCGATCTCCGGCACGTCCTGCATCAGCCGCGACAGGTCGAGCGACGCGTCGACCTCGTCGACCACGCGGGCCGACGCGCCGTCGTCGGTCGCGTAGCCCTTCGCGATCGCCTTCTCGAGCGACTCGCGCGCGACCTCGACGATGCGCACCGGGCCGAGCGCGCGCTGCAATTCGGCGATGGCGAGCGGCGAGGTCGACGGGCCGATGTAGACGGTGCGCGGTCCGGCCGCCCCGGCATCGTCGCGTCGTTCGACCAGCACGTGGTGGTCGCGCGCGAACGCGTACGGCACCTCGCGTGCGATGCGGACGTCGGACGGGATCGTCGCGCGCGAGCCGGCGACCAGCGCCGCGGGCGCTGCGGCGACACCGCCGAAGCGGGCGGCGACCTGCGGTTCGGCACTCATTCGGCCTTCTTCGTCGTGGGCAGCGCCGGCATCGGCGGCTGGTCGGGCGAGCGGTACGGTGCGGGCTTGCCGTCGGTGCTCTCGCCGCGCGGCGGCAGGATCGTGCCCGGCAGGTCGGGCAGCACCACCGAGTACGGCGCCTGGGTCTCGATCTGCACCTTGCGCATCATGTCGTACTTGTCCGCGAACACGCTCTTGCTCGCCTCGTCGCGGATCACGTGGGGCCGCAGGAACACCATCAGGTTGGTCTTCGAGCGGCTGCGGGTCTGGTAGCGGAACAGGCTGCCGAGGTAGGGGATGTTGCCCAGCACCGGCACCTGGCTCGTGCCGTTCTGGACGTTGTCCTGGATCAGGCCGCCCAGCACCACGACCTCGTCCTCGTTCGGCTGGATCACGGTCTGGATGGCGCGCTTGTTGGTCGTGGGACCGGCGCTCGACGTGATCGTCGAATTGACGATGCTCGACACCTCTTGGTAGATCAGCAGCTTCACGGTGCCGTTGTCCGAGATGGTCGGCTTGATCTTGAGGATCAGGCCCACGTCGCGGCGCTCGATGGTCTGGAACGGCTGGACCGTCGTCGTCGTGCCGGTCTGCGCGTACTGCCCGGTCACGAACGGCACCTGCTGCGCGACCACGATCTGCGCCTCCTCGTTGTCGAGGCTCATCAGGTTCGGCGTCGACAGGATGTTGGCGTTGTTGTCGGTCTCGAGCGCGCGCGCCAGCACGCCGAGGTTGAGGATCTGGCCGATGCCGGGAATGTTGACGGTGCCGCGCACCAGGCCGATGTTGAGACCCTGGCCGAGCGAAGCCGGGCTCGCCGCGGCCGAGATGATGTTGACGCCGGTGCCGCCGAAGTTGGTGCCGCCGACGACGTTGTTGCCCGAGTTGTTGATGCCGGAGAAGTCCTGCCACTGCACCCCGAACTCGGCCGCACGATCCGACGTGACCTCGACGATCAGCGCCTCGATGAAGATCTGCGGCCGCCGCACGTCAAGGCTCTCGATGATGCCGCGCAGGTTGCGGTAGACCGGATCGGGCGCGGTGATGATCACCGAGTTGGTCGCGACGTCGGCCTGGATGAAGCCGCCGCCGCTGCCGCCGCCGCCGCTGCCGCTGTTGCCCTGGGCGGTCGAGCCGAACGGGTTCGACACCGTCGCCGCGGCGGCTCCGCCGAACGCGCTGGTGGCGGCGCCGGTCGGGGTCCC
>CAHJXF010000385.1 GCA_903644065.1 Betaproteobacteria bacterium | reverse complement strand
TCGTCGACGTGATCGGCCGCCTGCAGCAACGACACCTGCCCCGGCGCCACGCCGAGCAGCAGCGTCCGGCCGCCGAAGCGCACCACCACCACCTTCTCGCGCGGACCGACCGCGGCCCCGCCCACCACCTGCACGAGGCCGCCGCTCCGCGTGCGCGGGCCGATCTTCTTCATCGCCCATCCGGCCGCGAAGATCAGGCCGATCACGACGATCAGTCCGACGAGGCCCTGCATCAGGCCGAACACCGGCGCGGGGGGGCCGCCCTGCGCCGTGGCCGACGTGGCCACCGTGGCGGTCTGCGCCTGCGCGTCGCCGATCGACCAGGCGCTCACCAGCACCATGATCACCGCGATCGCGGTGGCCACGGCCAGCGCCGACAGCGGCACCGTCGTCGGCAGCCGCAGCCAGGTCGTGCGCCGCAGGTTCGCCGTCGTCGACGACGGGGTGGTCGATCGCGTCATCGATTCAACTTCCGGATGCGCTCGGACGGCGTGATGATGTCGGTCAGGCGGATGCCGAAGCGCTCGCCGACGACCACCACTTCGCCTTGCGCGATCAGGCAGCCGTTGACCATGACGTCGAGCGGTTCGCCGGCCAGGCCGTCGAGCTCGATCACCGAGCCCTGCGCCAGTTGCAGGATGTTCTTGATCGGCACGCGCGTGCGGCCGAGCTCCACCGTCAGCTGCACCGGGATGTCGAGCACCAGCTCGATGTCGTTGCGCGCACCGCCGACCGGCGCGTCGCCGAACTTCTCGAGCAGGCGCTCGGTGGCCGGCGTACCGCCCGGCTGGTTCATCGCCGCCGTCCAGCCGCCCTGGTCGGCGGTGCCGTCGGCACTGTTGTTGGACATGGAAGCTCCGGTTCGGTTGACGTCGGACGGTCAGGCGCCGCTCGACGGGACGATCACTTCCTCGACGCGGATCGCGTAGCGCCCGTCGGCGTTGCCGTAGCGGCAGCGCAGCACGGGGATGCCGTCGGCGCACGCGACGATGCTCGGCTTGATGTCGAGCACGATGACGTCGCCGACCTGCATCTCGAGCAGTTCCTTGCAGGTCACCGGGACCGACGCGAGGTGGGCGACGATCTCGATCTCGGCCGCCGCGACCTGGGCCGCGAGCCGCTCGCTCCAGCGCGCATCGGCGACCGCGGTCTTCTCGCGTACCTCGCGCATGATCACGTCGCGGATCGGGTCGATGCCGTCGAGCGGCATGCAGACCTGGAAGCGGCCCTCGGACGCGCCCGACCGGATCGAGAAGCCGTAGGTCAGCACCGCGTCCTCGGGTCCGGCGAGGTTGACGAAGCGCGTCTCGGATTCGGAGCGCAGCAGCTCGAACTGCATCGGATGCACCGACTCCCAGGCCTTCGCGTAGTCGCGGAAGACCATCTCGCAGAGACGGCCGATGAGGCGCTGTTCGGTGGTCGTGAAGTGACGCCCCGACTTGGTGGCGCTCATGCTGCCGCTGCCGCCGAACAGGCTGTCGATGACGAAGTACAGCAACCCCGAATCGAAGACGAAGAGGCCGTTGCCGCACGACGGGCCCATGTGGACGATGTTGAGGCTCGACGGCGTCGGCAGGTCGGCGACGAAGGCCGCGTACTTGACGACCGATGCGGGACCGGCGGTGACCGTGGCGCGGCGCCCCGTGAAGCCGTGCAGCGCCTTCGCGAACAGGTCGACGAAGCGTTCGTTGATCAGGGCCAGCGTCGGCAGGTGGCCGTTGTTGAAACGTCCGGCGCTCGCGCTGTCGAACGATCCGGTGACCGCGCCGACGCTGTTCGCGACGCCGTGTCCCGAGGCGCCGCTGGTGCTCCACGCCGGCGCTTCCCCGGACTCGGGAGCGACGCCGTCGAGCAGCGCGTCGATCTCGTCCTGCGACAGCTGGGCTTCGGACATGGTCTGTCGGTAAAGAGTCTTTACGGTGCCGGCGTCACTGCACCAGCATCGAGCCGAGCAGCACCGCCTGGACGTGATCTCCCTCGGCGTGCAGCGGCTCGCGGGCGTTGGCGAGGATCTCGTCGATCAGCGCCTGTTTGCCCTTGGGCGACTCCAGCTCCTCGGACGTCTTCGACGACACCAGCAGCAGGACCTTGTTGCGGATCATCGGCAGGTAGGCCTTGACCTTCTCCGACGTTTCCTCGTCCTTCAGCTGCAGCACCAGGCCGAGCTGCATGAAGTGGTCGCCGCCGGCGAGGTTGACGGTGAAGTTCTCGAGCGTCATGAAGACCGGCGGCTTGCCCGGTTCGGCCTTCTTCTTCGCTTCCTTCCCGCCTTCCTTGCCTTCCTCGCCCTCGGCTTTCGCGTCGGCGCTGGCCGCCTTCTGGTGGAAGAACCAGGCGGCGCCGCCGCCGCCGATGGCGAGCACGGCGAACACGGCGACCAGGACGACGAGCAACTTGCCCTTGCCCTTGGCGGGCGCGGCGGCTTCGTTGGCGGGCAGGGCGGCGGCGTTGGACATGGGTCGTGGCTCGTGGCTCGGGAGGCGGATCGGTCGAGGCCGGCCGGGCCCGATCCGGCGGATCGATTCACGGGGGCCGCGGACCGGCGCGAGACGGTCCGCCGATGAAGAGGATTATCGAAACGGGGGCTCGGTCACGATGTGCCGAACAGACCGCCAAAACGAAGCCTGATCACGGGTTCGGCCGAACCCTGCGTCACGACCGCGGCGGCCGTCGTTCGCGATGCAGGCGGGCCGGTCGTCCTGCCGCATTCGCCTGCGTGCGACGACGACCTTCGCTGGCGCCCGACCGGCTCGGCGCGAACCGGCCGACGCGCTCAGGCGAACGTGTCGACGAGCCCGAGTTTCTTCACCTGCACCGTCGCGGCGGTGGCGGCCGACGGGGTCGGGTCCGCCTCCCGGTCGGGGCGACCGCCGTCGCGACGCGAAGCGGTCTGCGCGCCGTCGGCGAGGGAGCCGCGCGACGACGAGTCGCCGACCGAGCAATCGCCGATCTTCAAGCCCTGCTCGCCGAACAACTGGTCGAGCGCGGGCCGCGACGCCTCGAGCGCCTGCCGCGTCTCGGCGTGCGCGGCCCCGAACGTCAGGTGCGCCGTGCCGTGGTCGATGCGGACCTGGACGTCGAGCGGTCCGAGGTGCTCGGGATTGAGCTGCAGCGACGCACTCTGCAAGTCGTTGGTCGCCATCCGCAACGTGGCCTGGCCGACCTCGTGCGACCACGCCGGCGTGCCGACGGTCTGCGTCAGCCCGGTCGCGAGCGGCGTCGAAGGGTCCGCGGCGGACGTCGCCGGCGATGTCGCCGCGAGGCCGGAGACCTGGGGTACGAGCGGCGTCGTACCGTCGAGCGATGAAGCGCCGCTGGCCTGCGCGGCGCCGATCGGATCGGACG
>CAHJXF010000384.1 GCA_903644065.1 Betaproteobacteria bacterium | reverse complement strand
GGCGAGCGCGAACCAAGCGCCGAGCACGTCCCGCCTCACTGCAGCGACCCCCAGCGCGCGGTCGCCGGCTCGGCGGAGGCCCAGGTCCATTTCGCCGCGTCCTCGCAGATGGTCGCGACGTAGAACGCGCTCGCGGTCGCCTTGCTCCTGACTTCGTCGACGGTGAAGACGATCTCCTTGCAGCGCAGGTCGGCGGCGCCGATCACACGACTGACGGTCACCCGCCCCGCCTGGTCGGGTTCGAGCGCGATCCGGTGATGGCTCTCCCAGCGGGCGACCTGCCCGAGTTCCAGGGCGCCGGCCGCGGCCGCGATGCTGTCCTGCTGGTCGCCGTGGTAGTTGCGCTCGACGGCCTTCACGCCGGCCTGTCCCGCGGCGAGCACGCCGAGACCGATGCCCGACGCGACCGTCGCGTTGCGCGTCACCTTGCCGGCGATCGCCGTCCCGGCGATGCCGGCCGTCGTGGCCCCGCCTTCGCTGAACAGGGAGCTGCAGCCGCCGAGGCCGAACGTGGCGGCGACGAACGAGACCAGGACGGCAAGCGGCTTGCGACGATGGACTGGCACGGGGCGGGAGTGCGCGAGCGTCTCGATGGCGATCTCGTGTCGATCGGTCGGCCGCCCGGCCAGGCTCGGGCGGAGCGGAAATCCTGTAGGCAACCGACTGCGCTCATGAGCGGGACGCTCGGGTCGCGCCGGTCGCTCGGGACGCCGGAAGGCGCCTTCGCAAACCCGTGAGCCGAAGAAACTCTACGCAGCCTCCCCTTCGTGTCTTCAGCACGCTGTCCGATTGCCGGGTAGGCGACGACCGACGAGCCGAGTTGAAGCGCTGCACTGCGCTGTCGACCTCAGCGCTCGGCCGTTCCCCGCTTGCGCACCACGTTCCAGATCAGATAACCCAGCACCAGCAGATTCACCAACAACGTCAGCCCCTTCGCCACCGTCGCCCGGTGCATCAGCTCCATCACTTCGAACGGCAGCAACGACGCGGTCACGACGATCGTCAGGTACTCGGCCCAGCGCTTCTTCAGCCACAGGCCGGTCGCTTCCACGACGAACACGGCCGCGTAGCCGAAGCAGCCGAGCGCGATCAGTTCCAGGCGTCGCACGCTGGTCGCGCCCAGCAGCTTGACGGCCTTTCCCGCCAGCTCGGACGTCAGCCGCCGCCCTTCGCGGAGCGACAGCGCGTCCAGCCACTCGACGAGCTCGTGCAGCCAGCTCTTGTCGAGCAGGCCGAGCACGCTCAGGCCGACGACGATCAGCAACGCCGCCTCCAGCAGCTTGAAGCCCGCGATGATGCGGAGCGTCGCCGCCGGGCCTTCCTGCACGCCCTTCTTCGGCCGGCTCCGAGGCGTGCCACCGGTCGCGTCGTCTTCCGCATCGACCGCCGTCGTCGCGTTCATGCCAGCCTCTCGATGATCCGGTCCGCCACGCGCAACGCGTTGGCGATGATCGTCAAGGTGGGATTGACCGCGCCCACCGACGGAAAGAAGCTGGCGTCGGTCACGTAGAGATTGTCGAGCTCGTGCGCCTTGCAGTCGACGTCGAGCACCGACGTGCGCGGGTCGGTGCCGAAGCGCAGCGTGCCGGCCTGGTGCGCCGTGCCGCCGATCGGCACGCCCTTGCCGACGTACAGGCTGCGGTCGAACAGGTGCGGCTGCAGGTCGAGCGAGGACATCATCGACTGCAGCTTCGCGCGCAGGCGCTTGTGCCCTTCGAGATTGTTCTCGGTCAGGTCGAGCACCACGCGGCCGTCCTCGTAGCGAATGCGGTTGTTGGGCATCGGCAGGTCCTCCGACGTCAGCCAGAAGTCGACCGAGTGCTGCGCCATGTACTCGAACGGCTTGTCGGGAAACCACTGCAGGAAGCCCGGCAGCCCTTCGCCGCGGATCTGCGCGCCGTCCGACTTGCCGACCATCTGGATGTGGCCGAGCGGGTACTCCCAGTCGTCGGATCCGGCGTAGAAGTCGTTCAGGCCGAGCGTCTTCTGGAAGCGCGTCGGGTTCGGCGTGCGCGAGATCGCCAGCACCGTCGAGTTGTTGTGCCGCATGTAGTTGCGGCCGACCTGGTCCGAGCCGTTGGCCAAGCCGTTCGGATGGCGCTCGCTGGCCGAGCGCAGCATCAGCAGTGCCGACGACAGTGCGCCGCACGCGACGACCACGAGGTCGCCCGACACGGTCAGCCGTTCACCCTTGTGTTGCACGCCGACCGCGATCACCGAGTGACCGCTCGCGTCGGTGATCAGCTTGTCGACGTAGGCCTCGGTCCACAGCGTCAGGTTGGGATGCGCGGCCAGCGCGGGGTCGACGCAGATGACTTGCGCATCCGCCTTGCCGTTGGTGGCGCACGGATAACCGTCGAAGGCTTCGCACTTGATGCACGGCGAGCTCGGCGTGGGCTTGCCGTCCACCTCGTCGAGCAGCACGCCGACCGGCAGGTGGAACGGCCGGTGGCCGGTGCGGATCAGGCCGTCGAACAGTTCCTGGATGCGCGGCTCGTGCTGGATCGGCGGATAGGCGTAACCGCCGCTGGACCACGGCTCGGTCGGGTCCTCGCCGCGCCGGCCGTGCACGTGGTACAGCGTCTCGGCCTGCTGGTAGTAGGGCTCGAACGCGTCGTAACCGATCGGCCACGCCGGCGACACGCCGTCGGGATGACGGATCTCGCCGAAGTCCCGCTCGCGCAGGCGGAACAGCACGGCGCCGTAGACCTTGCTGTTGCCGCCGACGTAGTAGTGGAGGCCGGGGTGGAAGGTCGAGCCGTCGGCGCCGTACCACGTCTCCTTCGCCTGGTAGCGCGCGTCGTTGAAGACGATCTGGCTGTTCCAGTTGGCCGGCTCGCGCGGCAGGTAGCCGCCACGCTCGATCAGCAGCACCCGCTTGCCGGTCTGCGCCAGGCGCCAGGCCATCGTGCCGCCGCCGGGACCGGAGCCGATGATGACGACGTCGTAGCGGGAATCGGACATAGCGTGGGCTTCGAGGTTGGGAGGGTCGACGGCGAACGGTGGAGCAGCATCATCACGCCGATCCACCGATCGGACGACGGACCGCGAGGACCCGATGATGAACGAGGTCGACCCACGCATGGGAACCGGTTCGCCCCACGGTATACCCGGTCGCGGCACGCGCCGTGACCGTCAGGGCCGCGCTGCCGCGCTACGCGCAGCGGTTCATCCCCGTCAGCGGCTTGGTGTTCGGCAGCGTCGGCGGGCTCTGGACGCTGGTCGTCGTCGAGCGCGGCGACGCGTCGCCGCGCCAGCAGAACGAGCGGGACGCCTCGCACACGACGGAGTCGATGGAGGCGAATCCGCGCACGTCGTCCCGGCGCAGGCCGGGACCCAAGTGGCTTGTT
>CAHJXF010000383.1 GCA_903644065.1 Betaproteobacteria bacterium | reverse complement strand
TTGCCGCGCCGCGAGCGGCCGGCCGCGGGCGACGTGGTGCTCGAGGTCAGGGCGATCCGGAAAGAGTTCGGCGGCCTGGTCGCGGTCAACGACATCAGTTTCAAGGTGCGGGCCGGCGAGATCATGGGCTTGATCGGCCCCAACGGCGCGGGCAAGAGCACGACCTTCAACCTCGTCACCGGCGTGCTGCCGATCACCCGCGGCGAAGTCCTGTTCCGCGGCGAGCGCATCGACGGCTCGCTGGCGCGGCGCATCAGCGCGCTGGGCGTGGGCCGCACGTTCCAGCACGTGCAGCTGCTCGCCGGCATGACGGTGCTCGACAACGTGGCGCTGGGTGCGCACCTTCGGTCGTCGGTCGGCATGCTGCGCGCGTCGCTCCGGCTCGACCGGGCGGAAGAGGCCCGGCTGCGTCACGAGGCGGCCACGCAGTTGAAGCGCGTCGGCCTGGGCAACTACCTGTTCGAGCAGGCCGGCAACCTGGCCCTCGGCCAGCAACGCATCCTCGAGATCGCGCGGGCGCTGGCGTCGGATCCGGTGCTGTTGCTGCTCGACGAGCCCGCGGCGGGCCTGCGCTACAAGGAGAAGGTGGCGCTGGCCGGCGTGCTGAAGCAGCTGCGCGACGAAGGCATGAGCATCCTGCTGGTCGAGCACGACATGGAGTTCGTGATGGGCCTGACCGACCATCTCGTCGTGATGGAGTTCGGCAGCAAGCTCGCCGAAGGGTTGCCGAAGGAGATCCAGACGAACCCGAAGGTGCTCGAGGCCTATCTCGGCGGCGTGGACGATGCCGAGGACGACGACTTCGGCGCCGACGGCCCTGCCGTCGCGCAGCCGGCATGAGCGCCACGGCCGCAGCGGCGCTCGAGGTCCGCGGCCTGTCGGCACGCTACGGCAAGGTGACCGCGCTCGCCGCGACCGACCTCGACGTCGCGCCGGGCCGCATCGTCACGGTGATCGGCGCCAACGGCGCGGGCAAGTCGACGCTGTTGAACGCGTTGATGGGTTCGTTGCCCGGCAACGGCCACAGCGCCGGCAGCATCACGTACCAGGGGCGGCGGATCGAGCAGGACGGCTGCGAGCAGCGCGTCGCGACCGGTCTCGCGCTGGTGCCCGAGAAGCGCGAACTGTTCGCCAGCATGAGCGTCGAGGACAACCTGATGCTGGGCGGCTTTCGTCGCTACCGCCTGCGGCGCAGCGACGACCACAAGCGCTGGGCCGACGAGCTCGACCACGTCTTCACGCTGTTCCCGCGGCTGAAGGAGCGGCGTCGACAGGAAGCCGGCACGTTGAGCGGCGGCGAGCGGCAGATGCTGGCGGTGGGTCGCGCGCTGATGGGCAAGCCGAGCATCCTGATGCTCGACGAGCCGAGCCTCGGCCTCGCGCCGAAGATCGTGCGCGAGATCTTCCGCATCATCGCGGCGCTGCGCACCACGGGCGTGGCCACGTTGCTGGTGGAACAGAACGCGCGCGCTGCGCTGCAGGTGGCGGACTACGGCTACGTGCTCGAGACCGGCGCGGTGACGCTGCAGGGACCGGCGAAGGAACTCGCCAGCAATCCGAAGGTGATCGAGAGCTATCTGGGGTTGGGGGAGCGGTCTGGGGATTGATGCGCGCGCAGTTCGACCCTGGACCGGACCGCTCGCGGAACGGACGTCGCCATGGGCCGGTCGCCGGTTCCCGATCGCGATCGACCCACGACTCCGAAGCGGCGCGTGCGTCTTTGCCGGCACGCGCGATCCGGTCGAGAAGCCGTTCGATTCTTCAGGAGCCGGCCATTCGTTCGATGACTTCCTCGATGCTGGCGATCGAACGGATGCCAGCGCGGTCGTCGACGAAGATCGGACATTGATCGATGCACCTGCAGATCATCCTCGGCAGCATCCGCGAAGGTCGCCGTTCCGCCGCGGTCGCGCAGTGGGCGTTCGAGCAGGCGTCGCGACGCACTGCCCCGACGGTCGAGCTGATCGATCTCAAGACCTGGGCGCTGCCGATGTTCGCGCTCGCCAAGTTTCCGAGCGAAGGCGACTACGCCGACCCGTTGCAGCGACGCTGGGCCGAGACCGTCGCGCGGGCGGACGGCTACGTGTTCGTCACGCCCGAGTACAACCACGGCTACACGTCGGCGCTCAAGAACGCGCTCGACTACCTGTACGCCGAATGGAATCGGAAGCCCGCGTCGTTCGTGTCGTTCGGCAACGCCGAGGGCGCGCGCGGCATCGAGCAGTTGCGGCTGGTGTGCGTGGAGCTCGAGATGGCGCCGTTGCCGACCGCGGTGCACCTGCGCGACGTGACCGGCAAGTCGCAGGACGGCCGCTTCGCGGCCGATGCGAAGGAAGTCCAGCGATTCGACGTGATGCTCGACGAATGGATCTGGTGGGCGTCGGCGCTCGCAAAGGCCCGGGCGGGCTGACGCGCCCGCAGCGCGCCAGGGCTTGACGGACGGCGTCGTCCGACGCCGATCGGTCGCGAGGACCGCCTCGCCGCCGGGCCTGCCGTCACGACCGTGGATCGCCGGCGATCTTGCGTTCCCGCCAGTGCGCGATCCAGCAAGCGCGCAGTTGGGCAAGCCGCCATCCTGTAGTCCCCAGTCCCGCATTCCCGCTTTCCCGCATTTCCGCATTCCCCAGCGCGTGGGCAGGCCGTCGCGCGATTTTGTTTATCCTCCCCGCTCGACGTCCACCCGGCCCGCGCTCCGCGGCGCCTCCCCCCATGTCCCTTCCCACGGTGCCGCCCTTCGGCACGGTCTACGCCACGCTGCTCAATCACCGCGACGCCGTCGACTCGCTGGGCGCCGCGGCGCACGCCGCGCCGTACGGCAAGCCGGCGTCCGCGCCGGTGCTGTATTTGCGCCCCGCCAACACCTGGAACGCCACCGGCGCGACGGTGGTCCTGCCCGACGACATCGACACGGTCGACGTCGAGGCCACGATCGGTCTGGTCTTCGCGCGCGCCACGTCGTGCGTCGACGCGGTCGACGCGCTCGATCACGTCCGCGGCGTGTTCGTCGTCGCGGACCTGACGGCGCCGCAGGCCGACTTCTATCGCCCGGCGATCCGGGCGCGCAACCGCGACGGCTTCTGCGTCTTCGGGTCGGTCGTCGACCCGCCCGACCTGCGCGCGCTGCAGATCACGACCACGGTGAACGACGGGGGCGCGACCGGCGCTTCGACGGCCGACCTGGTCCGCGACGTGCCGCGCCTGATCGCGGATGTCAGCGCGTTCATGCGCTTCGAGGCCGGCGACGTGCTGTTGATCGGCGCGCTCGGGACGCCGACGCGGGTGCGACGGGGCGACGCGGTCCGGGTCGCGGTCGAGGGCCTCGATGCGGTCGCGTTGTCGATCGCGACCGTGCCGTCGGT
>CAHJXF010000382.1 GCA_903644065.1 Betaproteobacteria bacterium | reverse complement strand
ACTGGACGCCGGCGACGACCGTCGCACCCGACACTTCGACGAAGATCGGGTTGCTGTAGAACCACAGGTCCGACCAGGCCGCCACGTCGTAGGCCACGTACTTCACGCCGTTGACGGTGGGCAGGTGGTTGGGGCAGCCGTTGATCGCGGGCGACGCGATCGTGTACGGCACGCCGTTGGCCGGCACGTTGGTGCCGGTCTGCGAGCAGACGATCTTCAACGATCCCGCCGTGGCCGGCCGCGCCGCGGTCGCCGTCGCGTCGCTCACCGTCGTCGTCGCGTTGGTGTACAGGTCCGGCAGCGGATTGCCGTCGGCATCGGTTTCGAAGGGCACGGCCGGCGGCATGTTGGTACCGCGCAGGCGGACGTATTGCGACGTCGTGACCGCCGGGATGCGATAGGTCATCGCCAGGAAGCGCGTCCCGTCCACGGTCGACGAGACCGGCGTCCACGGCGTGCCGCCGCTGCCGCTGAAGGTCTTGATCACGGCCGCCGACGCATTCTTCGCCGCGACCGGCACCGTGGCGTCCAATTGCGCCTTCGTCTTGCCGGCGACGACGTCGGCGAGCCACGTGTTGGGCCACTGGCCGGCGTAGTCGGCGTTGCCCGGCGTCCGGTAGCCCGAAACCATGCCGCGGATCACGTCGATGTGATGCAGTTCCGGCGCGTTGATCGGCTGCTGCACGCCGATCTGCGCCAGCGACGGGTTGGCGAACGAGTACGGCGCGAAGTTGGTTCCCGCCGGATCGCGCACCACGACCGCGACGACGATCTCCGCCCCCGGACGCACCACCAGCTTCTCGCCCATCGTGGCGCAGCCGGACAGGTCGATGTCCGTGTCGTTGGTCGCCGCGGTGACCGCGAGCGACTGCACCGACGCGTCGCTGCGCCGGCCCGGGCCGGCGTACGACGTGCACGCGATGAACGCGAGACGGTCGATCAGCTGGCCGCTCGCCGCCCAGTTGTTGCCGGTCCGCAGGCCGTCGACGATCGACTGCGGACGCAGCTTGTCGGCGCCGTTGCGGACCATCGTGTAGTTGCGCTGGTATTCGCCCGGCTGGAAATCCTGCGACGAGCGACGGTCGTCGCCGCCGAAGATGCCGCGGTTGTGCGAGTCGGAGCTCGCGAAGAACCACCAGTTGCGGCCCTCGCCGAGCAAAGCGTCCCACACGCCGCCCACGTACGCGCCGTACACGCCGGTGCCGCCGTAGGTCGTGCCGCCGACCGAATCGACCAGCACACCGCCGATATTGTTGCGGGCCGGGAAGTACTCGCCGCGTTCGCTCGACGCACCGTGCCCCGGCTGGGTCTCGAAGCCGAACGCGATGTTCGGCGCCGCGTTGTTGAAGTTGCGCAGGTGCTCGATGTTGTAGCCGTTGCTGCCGTTGGGGTTGAACGGGCCGGCGCGCTCGAGGTGGGCCGGCACCCAGTAGCTGCCGTTCGGGTGATAGGTCTGCATCCACTTCACGGCTTCGACGGAGATCAGGTGACCGACGTTGCCCGAGCCGGCGCCGCTCGGCTGGATCAGCTTCTTCGCGGCGTCGTTGAAGCCCAGCGCCGCACTGTACGAAGCCGGGCTGGACGGGTTCGAGCAATCCCAGTTGTTGCCGACGTTCGACGCGGTCTTGTTGCCGCGGCTGCGGTCGGTCAGCGTGCGGTCGAAGCAGTAGGTGTGCTGCGCCAGCGCGTCGGCGTTGCCGACCGGCGTGTAGCGCTGGCCGGTGATCGGCTTCGCGGTCGTGGGCAGCGTCGTGGTGTCGAGCGACACCGGCATTTGCCCGGTGATGATCGACATCGACATGTGCTCGTGGCCGGGCGGATTCTGCTCGATGCCCTGGAACAGCGGCAGTCCCTTCAACGTCGCCAGGTACTCGAGCGCCGGATACTCGTACTCCTGGATCGACTGCCAGCGCCACATGTAGCCGAGACCCGACGACGTGTCGCCCTTGACGTTGGCGACGCCGATGCTGTTGGCCCATGTCGTGTCGGCCGTGGTCCCCGCGACGTACGGATAGAGCGGCGTGTCGAGCGACGAGTCCTCGGTCAGCGTGCAGTTGCGCGTGCCGCCGCTGTTGCCGTGACCGGCCTGGACGAACCAGTCGAGGCCCCACGGCGTGTCGACGCGGTCGGTCGACTTCTTGACCAGCTTCTGCAGCGACAGCGAGCCGTCGGAACAGGTGGTGTGATTGTGGAAGTCACCGGCGACATAGCGCCCGGCGACCTTGGCGGCGGTGGCCACCGTCGGTCGCGTGACCAGGGCCGTGGTGCCCAGCGCTGCGATGACCGCGAGGGCGATCTGACTCTTGTTGCCGAATTCCATCGAACTGCTCCTGTGACGACGATGCTGACGAAGACCGGTTGCCGCGCCATGCGAAGGACGATGGGCGACGCCGCCGAATCGTAGGGGCCGCCGATGACGGGACGGTGACGCGTCCGTGACGGACGCTTCGTCGGACGGGCGGCGACGCAACGTCATGAAGCTGTCGTCAAACGCGCTTAGCGTCTCGCGTTTTGCCCGATGCGCAGCGGCATCCAGCGTCGTCGGACCGGCATTCGTTCACAGGGAGAAACAAATGAAAGTGTCATCCGCGGTCGCAGCGGCCGTCCTCGCGGTCACCCCTGCCCTGGCATCGGCCTCGGCGTTCTCGATCGGCTTCGAGAAGGACTGGAGCGGCGAGAACGGCGACATCGTCGATTACTACAACGGCGGCCGCGCGGCCGACCCCGACGACGCCAGCATCGGGCCGAACCTCGGCGTGTCGTTCGTCAACGTGTCGGGGCTGTCGAACTCGGCCGCCACGCCGGGCTTCCCGTTCTACAGCAACGCCCCGTCGCCGCGCGGCACCGCCTACGCGCACGACCTCGCCTATCTGAACGTCGCCGGCGGCGTCAGCAACGCGTTGAGCTTCTTCTACGCGAACCCGGCCGCGGCACTGGGCGCGATCCGGGCCTATTCGGGCCTGAACGGCACCGGTTCGCTGCTCGGATCGATCGATCTCGCGGCGAACGACCTGGCCGTCGGCGTCGACGGCATCCCGGTCTACGACACGTTCTCGCTCGGCCGGCTGCAGTTCGCCGGCGTGGCCCGTTCGTTCGACTTCTCGGGCAGCGCGACGACCGGCGTGCTGTTCGACAACCTCGCCACGGTGCCCGAGCCGGGCATCGTGCTGACGATGCTCGCAGGCGCCGCTGCGCTGGTCGGCGCCCGGCGCCGCCGCGTTCGATAAGGCGCGATCGCGGCCCCGGAACGAGTCCGGCGCCGCGACGCGAGCGGGAGGCGCAATGTCGCCCGCGTGACAGCACGAGGGCGGTCCCGCGGTCGACTACGGTCGGCCGCAATCGAACGGGACCCGCCGTCGCCCCC
>CAHJXF010000381.1 GCA_903644065.1 Betaproteobacteria bacterium | reverse complement strand
GGACCCGGTCGCGGCCGGGTCCGGCGACGCCGCGATCAGGCGCGTGCCGAGGCGCGGTGCGAGCGGCGTGGCGAGGATGCGGGCCGCCCCGTCGTTGGCCGTCACGAGGCGAAAGCCGTCGTCGAACACCAGCACGCCGGCCGACAGGTTGGACAGGATGCTTTCGAGATAGGTGTTGGCCGCGACCAGCGCGGCGCGATTGCGGTCGACCGAGATGCGCGCATCGTCGAGCTGCCGGACCATCGCGTTGAACGACTGCATCAGCGTGCCGAGTTCGTCGTTGGTCATGATCTCGCGCATCGGGCTGTAGTCGCCGCCGGCCACGGCCTTGGTCCCTTCGGCGAGCAACAGCAGGGGCTCCGTGAGCCAGCTCGCCAGCAGGAACGCGACGGCCAGCGCGGCGCAGATCGACAGCAGCAGGGTCAAGGTCAGCGTGACCGCGTAGATCTTCTGCAGGCCGGTCCGCGACAGCGACAGCTCCTGGTAGTCGCGCATGCCGGCCTGAACGGCCTCGGCGTTGGTGGCGAGCGCGGCCGGCACGTCCTGCAGCAGTTGCACGTAGACCGCTTCCGGTCGCAGCAGATAGGCCTGTGCCGGCACCGGAACCACGACCCGCAGCCGCAGCCCGCGATCGTCACCGCCGCCCCGCACCGCGGCATCGCGTTGCGAACTGCCGGCACCGAGCGACGTGTCGGCCTGGTCGGCGGCAGCGCTCTCGACCGCCGAGTAGCCGCGGCCGATGCGCAGTTGGCGCAACACGCCGGCGGACGGCGCGACCGGCGCCAGCACGCCGCTGTCGCTGCCGGCGACCGCCTGGGCCAGCAGGCGGCCGTTGCCCGTGAACAGCAACGCCTGCTGGGCGCCGGTCTGCTGCCGCAGGCGATTGAGCGCCTGCCCCTGCTGCGACTCGGACACGTCGGAGATGCCGAAGGCGACGGTGCGGGCCTTGCCGTTCAGGTCGGCCAGCATCGCGTCGAGCGTGGTGCGGCCGATCGCGAGGCCGGACTCCAGCGCGCTGTCGACCCGCACGTCGAACCACGACTCGATGCTCTTGCCGAGGAACTGGACCGAGACCAGATAGATGAGCGCGCCCGGCACCAGGCCCATCAGGCCGAACGACACGGCGAAGCGCACCATCATGCGGGCGCCGAACACGCCGGACCGATAACGTCGCGTCAGGCGCACGACGAGCACCAGCACGATCACCAGCAAGGCGACCGCAGCCGTCGCGTTCAGCGCCAGCAGCAGCGGATAGTGGCGCTCGAACAGCGGCGTGTTGGACGACGCCGAAGCCAGCAGGAACAGCAGGACGCCGGCGATCGACGCGGTCAGGGCGACGCCGTAGCGCAGCGTTCGGGTCCGCCAGAACGGACGGGCGCTGCGGCGCCGTCCGGGCGGATTCGAGCGATGGGGATCGCGAGCGGTCATGCCGTCACTGTACCGGCTGTCAATGCGCCTCGAAGACGGAGCGCTTCCAGTCCGACTCGAGCGTCCAGTCGCGGTTGGCGATGGCGTTGATCTGGAACGGCTTGGGCAGCTGCGTGGTGTCGAGGCGCATGCGCACCGCGGCCGCGTACGACTCGCCGGGTCGCACCGGTCCGCCGCGCTCGGCGATCTTCCAGTCGCGCACGTGGGACATCACGCCCAAGGCCTCGGCCAAGGTCGGGAAGCCGACTTGCAGGTTGCCGGTCGACAGTCGGTACTGGCGCGTGAGCGCGTAATACGAGAGGCGGTAGTGCAGGGCCGCGGTCACCGACTTCTCGTCGAACCAGTACCAGCGCGAGCGCGTCAGCTCGGCTTCCACGACGAAGAACAGCGTCAGGCCGCGATCCAGGGCTTCGGCGATGCGTGGCTTGAGGTCGAGCTCGAAGTCCCCGCTGACGTAGTAGCCGTCGTCACGCGATTCGAAAGCGGCCTGCCCGATCTCGATGCGATCGGGGGCGGCGTGGACGAGCCGCATCGATGCGACCAGGCAGCTCAGCGACCACAGCAGCAGGCAAGCGACGGTTCGCAGGCTCGCGGGCGGACGGCCACGTCGCACGGCCCGCCGCCCCGGACGGGAAATCCCGGGCCGCATCAGCGGGTCTTTTCGAATAGCGCGAAGAAGAGCCCGTCGTGATCGGCCGTACCCGCGGCGTCGCCGGCGTCCCCCTGTCCCGGCAGCAACTGCTCCGGCGCGCGGCGCGCCGCGGCGTCCGCATGGCGCGCCAGGAAAAACTCGGCCTGGCGAGCGGATTCTTCGGGGAAGACGGAACAGGTCACCAGAAGCAATCTACCACCCGGGTTCAGCAGCGGCCACAACGCGTCGGTGATCTGTTGCGCCGTTCCCGACAGTGTCGAAATGTCGCTTTCCCGGCGTAGCCAGCGGATGTCCGGATGGCGGCGGAGGATGCCGGACGCGGTGCAGGGCACGTCGGCCAGGATGCGGTCGAAGCCGACGCCGTCCCACCAGGTCGACGGTCGGGCCGCGTCGCCGGCGACCAGTCGCGCGGTCGCTCCCAGTCGATCGAGGTTGTCCCGCACGCGCGCCAGCCGGGCCGCATCGCTGTCCAGGGCGACCAGATCCAGGTCGGCGATCTCGAGCAGATGACCGGTCTTGCCGCCCGGCGCGGCGCAGGCATCGAGCACGCGCATCCCGTCCGCGACGTCGAGCAGCGGCGCGGCCCGCTGTGCGGCTTCGTCCTGGACCGAGACCCACCCGTCGGCGAAGCCGGGGATGCGCTGGACCGGCAACGCGCGCTCCAGGCGCACGCCGTCCGCACCGATCGCCCGCGCGTCGACGCCTTCGCGCTGCAGTCGTTGCAGGTACGCGTCGCGGGTCGTCCGGCGCCGGTTGACGCGGAGCACCATCGGCGGCAGCGCCAGCGAGGCGGCGACGATCGTCTGCCAGGCGGCCGGATAGGCGTCCCGCAAGCGCTTCACCCACCACGACGGCAACTCGTGGCGCGCCGTGTCGGCGGCGCCTGCCCCCGTCAACAGGTCCCGCAGCGGCAGCGGGTCTTCCTCGATCCGGCGCAGCAGCGTCCGCAGGATCGCGTTGACGAAGCCCTTGCCGCGCGCCAGCTCCGGCCGCGACGCCGCGGCGCGGACCGCCTGGTCGACCAGCGTGAACGGCGCGTACGGCAGGTCGCCGAGGCGCTCGTCGAGCGACGCGTCGGCCGCGATCGCGGGGGACAGCGCGTCGACCAGCAGCGCGATCGAGACCACGAGCAATTCGCGCAGCAGCGGCGGTTCGGGCGTCCGCTGGCCGAGCGCCGCCAGCAATGCGTCCGCGCGACCGCGGCGCCGCAGCGTTCGCGCCGCGACATCGTGGATCGCCGCCTGCGGGTCGGACAGGTGGTCCGCGGCAGCGTGCGCCGGCAGGCTGCGG
>CAHJXF010000380.1 GCA_903644065.1 Betaproteobacteria bacterium | reverse complement strand
CCTGTTCGCCGAGACCATCGAGAACCTGCCGCGCGGCCCGGCCGACGCGCTGCGGGCGTCGGGCGTCGGCCGGACCGCGACGTTCGCCTACGCCACGCTGCCGCAGGCGTTGCCGCAGTTCGTCGCCTACGCGCTCTATCGGTGGGAGAACAACATCCGCCAGGCGGCGGTGCTCGGCGTGGTGGGCGCCGGCGGCCTCGGCCAGATGCTGATGCTGCACCTCGGACTGTTCCGCATGGAGCGCGTCGCCACGGTGGTCGTCGCGCTGATCGTGCTGGTCGCCGCGGTCGATGCGACGAGCGCCTGGCTGCGACGTCGCTTGTAACGTCGCTTGTGACGTCGCTTGTAACGTCGCTCGTGACGTCGCTCGTGACGTTGCTTACGACCTTGCCAGCGGCGTTGCTCGTGACGTCGCTCGTGATGTTGGCGTCACGTTGGCGTGACGCTGGCCGTGACGTCGTTCGTGGCGTGTTGGTGACGTCGTTGGTGACGTCGTTCGTGACGTCGTTCGTGACGGCCGTCGCGACGCATCGTGTCGGTGCGAACGGCGTGACGAACCGCTACGAAGCGGCCTTGGCACCCTGCTCGTCCACCGCACGACGCCAGTCCGCGATCGACCTTTCGTCGCCTCCGCGCGTCTCGGCCTTCATGCTCTTTCGCGCGACCTCCAGCGCCCACCCGGTCCGCTCGTCGGCCTCGCTCGTCACGGCGTCGCGCGGGATCCACGGGTCGTCGTCGCGCATGTGCGCGTCGGCGGCGGTGAACAGGCCGCAGGCGTCGGCCGCCACGCCCGCGGGGATCAGTCGTCCGACGTCGAGCCGCGGCGACGACACTGGCAGGCTCGTCGCATAGAAGCCGGACAGGTGCGGCTTGACCACGAAGTAGTCGTGCGGCCGCGGCGCGATGCGTTCGACGATCCGGCGGCCGGGACCGTCGTCGCAAAGGCGATGTTCGACGATGCGGGAGGGCTCTTCGCGCCACTGCCCGTGGTCGTTGACGTAGATCACCGGCAGGGCGAGCGCGTCGGCCCGGTCGCGCAACGCCAGCACCGCCGGCAGCGTGCGCACCGTCCGTTCGAGCAGCGCTTCGGCGCCGTCGACGGCCATGTCGTTGATCGGGTCGACCAGCAGCAACGCGCTGCCCGACGGAGCGCCGCCGACGTTGGACGTATCCTCGGTGTTTTCGTGCGGCACGATGCGGTCTCCTCGCGGTGGCTCGATCGCACGCCGTCAGCCCCGGGCCCGCGTCGCTCCGGTCCCGGATGCGATTCGAAGCCTTCCTCCGCCTGCCGACATGCCGCCCGCTCATCCGTTCTTCTCGATCCATCGGCAGGGCCTGGTGCGGGTCGCCGCCTGCACGCCGCGCGTCGAGCTGGCCGATCCGGCGCGCAACGTCGAGGAGACCCTCGCGCTGGTGCGCGAGGGGCAGCAGCGCGGCGTCGACCTGATGCTGTTCCCCGAACTCGGCCTGAGCGCTTACTCCATCGACGACCTGCTGCTGCAGGACGCGCTGCTCGACGCGGTCGAGCGCGCGGTCGGGACGCTGGCCGCCGCGACCGTCGACTTGAGCCCGGTGTGCATCGTCGGCGCCCCGGTGCGCCGCAACGGGCGCCTCTACAACTGCGGCGTCGTGGTCGCGCGCGGCCGCGTGCTCGGCGTCGTGCCCAAGTCGTTCCTGCCCAACTACCGCGAGTTCTACGAGCATCGCTGGTTCGCGCCGGGCGCCGGCGTCGTCGGCCTCGAGGTCGTCCTCGCCGGCCAGCGCGTGCCGTTCGGCATCGACCTGCTGTTCGCGGCCGACGACCTGGCCGACTTCACCTTCCACGTCGAGTTGTGCGAGGACTTCTGGGCGGCGACGCCGCCGTCCACGCTCGGCGCGCTGGCCGGCGCCCACATCCTGTGCAACCTGTCGGCCTCCAACGTCGTGGTCGGCAAGGGCGACGACCGCGAGCTGCTCTGCGCGTCGCAATCGATGCGCTGCCAGGCGGCGTACGTGTATTCCGCCGCGGGGCCGGGCGAGAGCACCACCGATCTCGCGTGGGACGGCCAGGCCAGCATCCACGAGATGGGCAACCTGCTCGCGCAATCCGAGCGCTTCCCGGCGCGCAGCCAGCTGTGCGTCGCCGATGTCGACGTCGAGCGGCTGCGGCTCGATCGCCTGCGCACGCCGACCTTCGACAGCGCGGCCGCGAGCGCGGGCCATCCCGAACGGACCTTTCGCCGCGTCGGCTTCGAGCATCGACCCGCGTTCGACGACCGCGGCCTGGAGCGCGGCATCGGTCGCTTCCCGTTCGTGCCCGACGACCGCGGCAAGCTCGATCGCGACTGCTACGAGGCCTTCAACATCCAGGTACACGGGCTGACGCAGCGGCTGCGGACCACGGGGCTGAAGAGCGTCGTGATCGGCATCTCGGGCGGTCTCGACTCGACGCACGCGCTGATCGTCGCCGCCAGGGCCTTCGATGCGCTGGGCCTGCCGCGCTCGGCGATCCTCGGCTTCACGATGCCGGGCTTCGCCACGTCGGACCAGACGAAGCGCAACGCCTGGGACCTGATGCGCGCGTTCGGCATCGGCGCCGAGGAGATCGACATCCGGCCGGCCGCGCGGCAGTTGCTCGCCGACCTGGGCCACCCGTTCGCGCGCGGCGAGGCGGTGTACGACGTCACGTTCGAGAACGTGCAGGCGGGTCTGCGCACCGACTACCTGTTCCGCCTCGCCAATCAGCGCGGCGCGCTGGTGGTGGGTACCGGCGACCTGTCGGAGCTGGCGCTCGGCTGGTGCACCTACGGCGTCGGCGATCAGATGAGCCACTACAACGTCAACGGCTCGCTGGCCAAGACGCTGATCCAGTACCTCGTGCGCTGGGTGGCCGGCACGCGCCAGTTCGACGAAGGCACGTCGGCCACGCTGCTCGCGATCGTCGGCACCGAGATCTCGCCCGAACTGGTGCCGTCCGACGGCACCGACGCGCTGCAGAGCACGCAGGCGCGCGTCGGTCCCTACGAGCTGCAGGACTTTAACCTGTTCCACGTCACCCGCTTCGGCCTGCGGCCGTCGAAGGTCGCCTTCCTCGCGTGGCACGCGTGGCGCGACGCGAACGCGGGATCGTGGCCGCCCGACTTCCCCGACGACGGCCGCCACGCCTACGACCTCGCGACCATCAAGCGCTGGCTCGGCGTGTTCCTCTTCCGCTTCTTCGAGATCAGCCAGTTCAAGCGCTCGGCGATGCCGAACGGCCCGAAGGTCGTGTCGGGCGGCAACCTGTCGCCGCGCGGCGACTGGCGCGCACCGTCGGACGGCAACGCGCGCGTCTGGCTGGCGGAACTGGCCGAGCACGTGCCGGATGCCTGACACGAGCAGCGTGCCGGACGCGCCGCGG
>CAHJXF010000379.1 GCA_903644065.1 Betaproteobacteria bacterium | reverse complement strand
ACCCGAGTGGTTTGTTGAGTGCTGCTCGACGGACTTGGGCCCCGGCCTTCGCCGGGGTGACAAAGGGAAAAAAGTCGCTGGTTTTGCGACCGCTGACGCCGCTGGGTTCCCGCGTTCGCGGGAACGACGTGCCGACGGGGACGACGGGGACGACGGAACGAAGGAACAAAGGGACGAAGGGACAAAGGGACCGAACGACGGGGACGGCACCTTTAATTTCGTCGTCCCGGCGAAGGCCGGGATCCAAGTGGCTCTCGGTCAGTCCGTCACTTCGCTCCCCGCATTCCTGCACCGGTCCGATGGTGTGCACGATGCCCCGGCGGCCGTCGCGCATGTCCGGGTGAGCTGCGAAACGCCGTCGTCGACCGCTTTGCCATCCCCCGCGATGCGACGGAGACCGGCCGCTTCGCGACGTCTCTACCACCATTCATCACGACATGATTCTGAAAGAGTTGTACAACAGTGAATACTCACTCCACCATCATCGGTCGCCATATCGTGCGATCGGATTCGAGCCGCAGGGCGACCGCGGATCGGAAGCGCGCCGAGCCGCACGAGGCGTGGTCCCGTCAAGCTGACCGTTTGCCACCCGCCCCATGATCCTGTCCCTCGCCGTCCTGACCACCGCGCTTCTGTTCGGCGGCATGACGCTCTACGCGTTCGGCTTCGCGGCCTTCCTGTTCTCGGCGTTGCCCCAGGCCGTGGCGGGCGCCGCGCTGCGGAAGGCGTTCCCGTGGTTCTACGTGTTCGTGGTCGTCACGGCCGCCGCCGCGGCGCTGCTGTGGTGGTCGCGCGATGCGACCTGGGCGGTCCTGCTCGCGGTCGTCGCCGCGACGGCCCTGCTGGTGCGGCAATGGTTGATGCCGGCCATCAACCGCGCCACGGACGGCGGCGCGAGACGGCGCTTCAAGTGGCTGCACGGGCTGTCGGTGCTGGTCACGCTCGGCCACATCGTCGCCAGCGGGTGGATCCTCGGCCACGTCGTCTGACGCGACTCGCCACATCGGCCGGCGGCCCGGGCCGACGGCTGGTGATCCTTCAGACGGACTTCGAGACGACCTTCTAGCAGCCCGTCGGTCTGCCGGGTGGAAGTGTCGCGAACTCGATCCAGAGGCTCGCATCGACCAGGATCACCGATCGGTCCGCGATGCGTCGGATCCCTCTGCCGATCGAACTGACCGCCGCGGCGCTTGATCGCGACCTGCCGATGCGGCCGCACGATGGTCCGCAGCCCGAACTCGACCGCGTCGCGCTTGGACTTCAGGCGCTGGCTTCGAGCGCCGCCTTCATCGGCGCGTCGTCGATCACGATGTGGTTCCCGTGTGTATTTGCGAGTGGGTGAATACACGTCCCGACGCAAGCGGATGGTCTGCAACCGCCACTCGAACGAATCCGTTCGTCGGCGGTCGCATGCCTTCCCGACAACAGCAGGAGATGACGATGAGCGAAGAACGCGCGGTCCTGGCCGGTGGCTGCTTCTGGGGCATGCAGGATTTGATCCGCAAAAAGCCCGGCGTGCGGTCCACGCGCGTCGGCTACACCGGCGGGCGGGTCGCCAACGCGACCTATCGCAATCACGACGGCCATGCGGAGGCGATCGAGATCGTGTTCGATCCGGCGGTGATTTCCTTTCGCACGCTGCTCGAGTTCTTCTTCCAGATCCACGATCCGACGACGAAGGACCGGCAGGGCAACGACCGCGGCTCGAGCTATCGGTCGGCGATCTTCACCACGTCGGACGAACAGGCGAGTGTCGCGAAGGACACGATCGCCGATGTCGAGGCTTCGAAGCTCTGGCCCGGACGCGTGGTCACGGAAGTCGTGCCGGTCGGCGACTTCTGGCAAGCGGAGCCCGAGCACCAGGACTACCTGGAGCGCATCCCCAACGGCTACACGTGCCACTACGTGCGACCGGGGTGGAAGCTGCCGCATCGCGCGACGGCGGCCTGAGGCCCGGTCGTCGCGGCATCGGCGGTCGCGCGAAGCAGCGAGCGACGGGTCCGTTCGTCGATCGTCGATCGGGACCCTGCGGACCGGGTACCGATCGAACCTCCACATCGACTTTGCGATGAGCGTCTCTCGCGCGAAGATGACGAACCGCGCGCGATCGCGTCGTCGATTTGCGATCGCCGATGTCCCCTCGTCGCCTCGACAGCGATCGAGAGGCCTCAGGTACTGGTCAGAATGCCGCTTTGAAATGCCATGCGCGGCGGTCGCCGTCGCGCCTAGGGCTTGACGCCCGCGAAGATGAAGCCATTCGTGCGACCGCCATTGAGCGCAGTGCCGTAGAGCCTGCGCGCGCCCGCATCGTATAAGCCGATGCCGGTCACGGTACTGGTTCCGTTGGAGCAGGTGCCGCCGGCGAATGTCACGGAGACGTCGTAGACGTTGCCCCGCGCGTGAGGGGCGACGTTGCCCCTAAAGGAACAACCGCTGTTCGTGCCGCGGCCCGTGAGCACACCGGTCGGGTCGATGGTCACCGTGGCGTTCTCGACTCCCGACAGGACGGCGGCAGTGCCGGCGTAGGTTCCGGCCACCGTCGACAACGAGGGCACCAGTTCATAGGCGCTGCTGTATTGCGTGTTGAAGACGAGCGACTGGTTCGAAGTCGTGTAACGAACCGTGCCGTTCAGCAACTGCCGCGCGACGTAGTTTCCCGCCAGGGTCGCGTCGTTGATACCCGAGCCTTCGAGATTGAAATCACGGGCATCGCTGGAAGAGATGCTGCCCAACACGGAGGTACTCGTCCCTTCGACGGCACCTGCGATCACGGAAGGATTGTTGACTCCCGAGTAGATCACCCAGTACGTGCCGTTATCGAGAACGACCGCGTTCACCGTGCGGGCGTTGCTCGTGCTCCCGATGTAGAGGCCTTCGGCCGTCAGCGAAGCGGGAGGTGCCGGCGCGGGTGCGGGCGCCGGTGCCGGAGCGGGCGCCGGGGCAGGCGTCGGGCTCGATGAACTTCCGCCGCTGGTTGCAACAGCTGCGCTGGTGGTCGTACCGGACCCACCGCCACACCCGCCCAGCGAAAGGCAGGTCAGTGCCAAAACCGCTTCCGCGGTCAGTCGTGCGTGCATACGAGTCTCCGGGTGCGGGCATCTTCGAAGCCGTGCCGTCGCGGCAGCGCGAGTCTTCCATTCGCGGGCTCTTGTTGCAATCGAGCCGGTCTCTGCGCAGCGCGAGCGTTGTTTTCCGGCGAGGCCGGTTGCCTACTCACGACGATTGGCTCGCGTCGTCCGCCGATGCGTCCGTGCGCAAGCCGACCGCCGTCCGCACCATCGGTACGAAGCCGGGCAGCTCTTCGATGCGTGCGATCCAGTCGCGGATCGCCGGATAGGCGTCGAGCGCGATGCCGCCTTCGGGCGCCTGCGCCGTGTAGGTG
>CAHJXF010000378.1 GCA_903644065.1 Betaproteobacteria bacterium | reverse complement strand
GATGACTGGATGAACTTTGCGGCCGTGAGTTTGAAGGTGGAACGACAGATCTACACGCGCCTGCGGGTCGCCGCTGCGACGGCACGCTTCGCGCGAGCGGCTTCGAGCGAGGCGGCATAATCCACGACCCTCCTTTCGGCCGCCCTCCATGACTTCCTTCGACGGTCGACGACTCGTGCGGGCCAGCTTCGACGCGGCGCTCGCTGCGGCCGACCCGCTGGGTGCCGTCGGCTTCATCGCGCGCCACCTGCCGCCGCGCCCGAAGGGCCGCGTGCTGGTCGTCGGCGCCGGCAAGGCCGCGGCCAGCATGGCGCTCGCGGTCGAACGCGCCTGGCCCGACGTGCCGCTCGAAGGACTGGTGGTCACGCGCTATGCCCATGGTCTCGCCACCGATCGCATCGAAGTCGTCGAGGCCGGTCATCCGGTACCGGACGAGGCCGGCGAGGTCGCGGCCCGGCGCATGCTGGAACAGGTCGCGACGCTGGGCGCCGACGACCTCGTCCTCGCGCTGTTGTCCGGCGGCGGGTCGAGCCTGATGTCGGCGCCGGCGCCGGGCCTGACGATGGAGCACCTCGCGCTGCTCAACCGCGCCCTGCTCGCGTCCGGCGCACCGATCACCGCGATGAACGTGGTGCGCAAGCACTGCTCGTCGATCTCGGGCGGCCGGCTGGCCGAGGCGGTGGCGCGGCCCGGCGCATCGCTCGTCGCGCTGATCGTGTCGGACGTGACCGGCGACGACCCGGCCGCGATCGCGTCGGGCCCGTGCACGCCCGATCCGAGCACCTATCGCGACGCCCTCGACATCGTCGAACGGCATCGCGTCGACCTGCCGTACGCGATCCGCAACCATCTCGAGCGCGGCGCCGACGGCGCCATCGCCGAGACGCCGAAGCCCGGCGACGCGGCGTTCGCGAAGGTCGCCACGCACGTCGTCGCGACCGCGCACGCGAGCCTCGATGCCGCGGCCGAATGGTTCCGTGCGCAGGGCATCGCCGCGGCGGTGCTCGGGGACACCATGACCGGCGAAGCGCGCGAGGTCGCGAAGGTCCATGCGGCACTGGTCCGCGAGGTCCGCCTGCACGGCCAGCCGTGGCCGGCGCCGATCGCGCTGATCTCGGGCGGCGAGTGCGAGGTGTCGCTGCCGCCGGCGGGGCGCGACCAGGCGCGTGATCCGCGCACCGCCGCGCCGAAGCCGCGCGGCGGCCGCTGCAGCGAGTTCCTGTTGTCGCTGGCGATCGAGCTCGACGGCCTGCCCGACGTGCATGCGCTGGCCTGCGATACCGACGGCATCGACGGCTCGGAAGACAACGCCGGCGCGCTGCTCGGTCCCGACACGCTGGCCCGTGCGAAAGCGGCCGGCGTCGATGCGCGAGGCAAGCTGCACGGCCACGATGCGTGGGGCTTCTTCGACGCGCTCGACGACCTGGTCGTCACCGGCCCCACGCGCACCAACGTCAACGACTATCGCGTGATCCTGGTCGGCTAGCGCGATGGAGACGCTGACCCTGACCCGGCCCGACGACTGGCACCTGCATCTGCGCGACGGGACGGCGCTGCAGGCCGTGCTGCCGCACACCGCGCGGCAGTTCGCCCGCGCCATCGTGATGCCCAACCTGAAGCCGCCGGTGACGACGGTGGCCGACGCCGCGGCCTATCGCGACCGCATCGTCGCGGCGCTGCCGGCCGGCAGCGACTTCACGCCGCTGATGACGCTGTACCTCACCGACGCCACGTCGCCCGACGAGGTGCGACGTGCGAAGGACAGCGGCTTCGTGCACGCGGTCAAGCTGTACCCGGCCGGAGCCACCACCAATTCTGCCGCCGGCGTGACCGACCTGCGGCACTGCTGGCCCACGCTCGAGACGATGCAGGCGATCGGCCTGCCGCTGCTGATCCACGGCGAGGTCACCGATCCGGCGGTGGACCTGTTCGATCGCGAGCGGGTCTTCATCGACGAGCAGCTGATCCCGCTGCGCGCCGCGTTTCCGGCGTTGCGCGTGGTGTTCGAACACATCACGACCCGCGAGGCGGCCGACTACGTGACCGACTGCGACGGCGCCGGCACGACACGTGCGCCGACGATCGCGGCCACCATCACCGCCCATCACCTGCTCTACAGCCGCAACGCGCTGTTCGCGGGCGGCCTGCGACCGCACTGGTACTGCCTGCCGGTGCTCAAACGCGAGACGCACCGGCTCGCGCTGGTCGAGGCCGCGACCTCGGGCCGGTCGTGCTTCTTCCTCGGCACCGACAGCGCGCCGCATGCGCGACGCCTGAAGGAGAGCGCGTGCTGCGGCGCGGGCGCCTTCACGGCGTTCCATGCGATCGAGCTGTACGCCGAAGCGTTCGAGCGCGCCGGACGGCTCGACCGGCTGGAGGCGTTCGCGAGTTTCTTCGGCGCCGACTTCTACGGCCTCGAACGCAACCGCGCGACGATCACGATCGAGCGGGCCGCGTGGACCATCCCGCACGAGCTGCCGTTCGGCGACGATCGCCTCGTGCCGCTTGACGCGGGCGGCGTGCTGCAGTGGAAGCTGGCTGCCTGATCATCGGCAACGCGACGGCTGCGCGGCGACGTACCGGAGCCAAGCGGGGCGTCGACGCCTCGTCACGCACGGTCGCACTCGGGGACCCACGACCGGGCTGCACAGGCGGCCACGCCATGGTCGCAGCAGAGCCGCGCCGTACGGTCGCGCACCACGGCCCCGCAGCCCCCCAAGAGCCGCATGACAGCTCCAGGAACGGTGGCGATGCGCACCGGCGGCGCGTGCCGTGTCGCGCGACGCCGCGCGTCCGCCGTCGTGCAGCGACACCACCGCGTCACTCCGCCAGCAGCATCGACGGCGTGACGATCCGCGGGTCGGTCTTCAGCACGATTAGCGCGGCCCGGTGCTCGGTGGCGATCACGTCCAGCGCGCGATCGAGGGCGGGACCGAACGCGTCGGTCGTGTCGACCCGCAGCCCGAGCACGCCGTAGCTCTCGGCCAGCGCCGCGAAGTCGGGGCTGACCAGCCGCGTCCCGGACACGCGACCGGGAAAGGTCCGCTCCTGATGCATGCGGATCGTGCCGTACTGGCCGTTGTCGACGACGATGAACAGCAGCGCCGCGCGCTCCTGCACCGCGGTGCCGAGCTCCTGCCCGGTCATCTGGAAGTCGCCGTCGCCCGCGATCACGACGACGGTGCGCTCGGGGCGGAGCAGCTTGGCCGCGATGCCCGCCGGCACGCCGTAGCCCATCGCGCCCGAGGTCGGCGCGAGCTGCGTGCGAAAGCCCGCGTGCCGATGGTAGCGGTGCCCCCAGACGGCGAAGTTGCCGGCGCCGCTGGCCAGCAGGAAGTCCGCCGGCAGGCGCGCCTCGAGGATGCGCAGCACGCGCCACAGGTTGA
>CAHJXF010000377.1 GCA_903644065.1 Betaproteobacteria bacterium | reverse complement strand
GTGTGCCCGCCTGCCGTGGACCGCCTGCCGTGGACCGCGTGCCGTAGGGAGACAGCACGAGGCGGCCCGTCGGCCGCCCGTCAGCGGACGGTGAGCACCATCCGCCCGAGATGGTGCGACTCCATCGCCCGATGCGCCGCCGCCGCTTCGGCGAACGGCATGGTCGCCGCCAGCCGGACCTGGAACGGACGGCTCTCGATCAACGCGCCGAGCCGATCGAACAGGGCGCGGTCCGGCCGGCCGTCGAAGGCACTCGCGACGACGTCGGGTCCGCTTTCGGGCTCCGGATAGACGCCGTGCGGCCACGCGAGGCGTCCACCGGCCCGCAGCGCCGCGATGCCCTGCGCCAGACCGTCGCCGGCGGCGGTGGCGAGCACCGCATCCAGCCCGTCCGGCGCGAACTCGCGCAACGCGAGGGGCAGGTCGTCGAGCTTCATGTCGACCACCCGCTCGGCGCCGGCCTCGCGCGCCGCTTCGGCACCGTCCTCGCTGGTGACCACCCCGAGCACGCTCGCGCCCATCGCCCTGGCGAGCTGCACGGCGGTCAGCCCGAGGCCGCCGGACGCGCCGAACACCAGCACGCGGTCGCCCGGCCCGACGTGCAATCGATCTTGCAGACCCCGCAGCGCCGTGACGGCGGTGACCCCGAGCGCCCCGGCCTGGATCCTGTCCATGCCGGCCGGGATGCGCGCGACCTGTTCGGCCGGGACAGCCACGTAATGCGCGTAGAAGCCGCCCTTCGGACTCAGGAAGGCGATGCCGTAGACCGCGTCGCCGATCGCGAAGTCGACGACGCCGTCGCCGAGCGCGGCGATCACGCCCGCTCCATCGGCACCGAGGACGACCGGGAACGGCAAACCGCCGTTCGGCTCCATCGACCGCATCGCGCCTTCCCGCTGCTTCACGTCCCACACGCCGACGCCGGCGGCGGCGACCTGAATCAGCACTTCGCCCGCCGCCGGCGTCGGCACGGCGACCGTCCGCAGCTCGAGTCGCTCCGGACCACCATAGCCGTCGATCACGACCGCCTGCATCGCCGAAGGAAGCGACGGGCTCGACGAGGGCGGACGCCCGTCCGCGGACGCCGTGCTCATGCCGGGATCTCGTCGATGCTCGCCGGGTTCTTCGCGACGACGCCGTTCTCGCGGTGACGGAAGTCGGACAGCGCGCGATACACCTGGAGCCGGGCCCGCATCACCGATCCGAGCGGTCGGTGGAGCGCCAGCGTGTGCGCCGGACGGAAAGTCATGACGTCGTCGAAGTACTGCTGTCGCGCGGTGCTGTAGGCCGGCTGGCGCGGCAGGCGGATCGTGGCGACGGTCCGGTACGGGCTCTCGTCGGTCGACCACGCCTTCGACGTGTCCTCGATCGGCTGCGTGTCGGCATCGGTCCACAGCTGCGCGCGCAGTTCGTACACCACTTCGTGATCCGCGAAGAACGACACGGCCGCATGACGAAAACCGTTCTCGTCGTCGTCCGGATCGAGCTTCCAGTCCTGCAGCGCGGCCTGCGCGGGCGACGCGGGAAAGGCGCCCAGCTTGGCCACGTAGTCGCCGAAGCGCATCGGGCACTGGCTGAAGTACGCGTCGCCGAGCGGATGGCTGAACGGATGGCCGAAGAAGTCGGCTTTCGGACTCTCGGTGCCGAGCGCGTGCAGCACCTTGTTGAAGCCGCGCATCGTCGCCGACACCGCGCTCTTGAAGCCTTCCGGCGCGGGCGTCGCGGCGCCGATCTGCTTGGCGTCGCGCAGGAAGCCCTTCGCGGTGCCCGACGGAAACGTCGGGCCGGTGGCGAACACGAAGTCCTGCGTGCCGCCCGTGTCGCCGTCGAGTCCCTCGCCCGCGACGCCGAAGACCTTGATCGACATGCCGCGATGGGTCGACACGCGATCGCCCAGCGTCTCGCCCGGTCCTTGCGCGAAGCGGACCGCGACCGGGTGGCTGCCCGGGGTCGCGAACAGCCCTTGCGCCAGTTCGGGGGGCAGGCCGGGCGCGACGGTGAGCGTGCCGATCACGCAGGCCGTCGACTTGGCGTGGCTCGCGCGCACCGCGTGATGTTCGCGTTGCTCGACCTTCTCGGACTGCTGGGTCATGCCCTGGATGATGCCGTCGATGGACTCCTGCTCGTCCTCCTCCGGTCGTTCGATGTCGGGTGAATAGCGTAGGTAGGTCATGAGGTTCTCGCTGGGAGTGGGCGGACGGGTGCTGGATGGAGTGTCGGAGCGTCGCCGGATCGCTGCGCCGCGCGCTTCGGCAGGCGTCTGATTCAACCCTGCGATGGGCAGCGACAAGCGCACCCGCCGGACGACGGGAACCTCGACGGTCGGCGCGGTACCTCATCCAGGTCGGTCAGGCGACGCTGTCAGGGCCGTGCTACAAGCAGCCGACCCCGTGCCGCCGCGACCGGACTCCCGGCACGACCGCCCGCCCTGCTCGAGACCGATCGATGAACGAGACCGACGACGACCTGCCCGAAGCGATCCACGAAGCCCGCCTGTGGCGCGACGACGGCTGGACGGCGCGCGTGATCAAGAACGAGGACGACGAGGGCTGGGCGGTCGCGATGCTTCAGGACGGCGAGGCGGAACCGGCGCTGGTCGGCCCGTGGACGATGGGTCGCGACAAAAAGAATCCCAAGCCGCTCGACACCGCCGCCTTCATCACGCTGGTCAAGACGGCGAAGGAAGTCCTGCGCCGCCACGAGCAGCACGCCCATGCGGAGCGCCATCGGAGCGTGACCGTCGACGGCGACGGCGGACGCATCACGGTGCGGCTCGACATCGTCGCCGACGACGACGAGCCGTATGCGACGTTGAGCGCCTCGGATGCGGCCGGGGACGAGATCGCGCGCTTTCGCGTCGGCGCCGGCTATCGGCTCGACGCTCGCAGCGCCTCGGCGTGGGTGGCCGGCGGCTTTCCTCGACCGGACTGAGCGGCCAGGCGACCGATGCGCACCGGCTGGCCTTGCGAGCCGGGGTGAGGCGCACCTGGCCGGTCGGAGCGCAAGCCGCCAGGGCGGGCAGCCGCGTCGACCGTTCAGCGGCTGTTCAGCGCCCGTTCAGCGCCCGTCGCGACGCGCTTCGCGCAGCATGAACAGGTACAGGCTCTCGACCTTGGCGCGCGCCCACGGCGTGCGTCGCAGGAACTTGAGGCTGGAGGCGATCGACGGGTCGACTTCGAAGCAGCGGATCGCGATGCGCTCGGCGAGGCCCGACCAACCGTAGCGCTCGACGAGGGCCGTCAGCAGCGCCTCGAGCGTGAGGCCGTGCAGCGGATCGCGCGCGCTCGGCGGCACTGGCGGCACTTGCGGCACTGGCGGTACCGGCGGCACCGGCGGTACTGGCGGCACTGGCGGCATAGGCGGCACTGGCGGCATAGGCGGCATCGAGCCCGGCACGACGTCCGCCGCCGCGCCGCC